>NZ_JBJJLR010000003.1:0-190716 GCF_046230975.1 Pseudomonas sp. KCJK9058 | reverse complement strand
ATATCTCGTCGCCGAACCTAGCCGCTTCGAACATGAGGGGTTACTCCTGTTCGCCAGATACGGGACAACGTGCGACCCGGTCGAGTCGATCCATGATCATGGGCATCTCCCTGAAATGCACGGTGAGCGTTTCAATCCAATTGCCGTGTAATCTTCCGTGAAAGGTGTCAAGTAAATAGACCCGTGCGCCGCGCTGTCAACGATGCGAAAGCCAAGTATGGCAAGGGTTATGCGCGGTTTAGCGTGGTGTCATAGAGCCACGTCCCGGGAGTTTTCTGGGTTGTAGAGAGGGGAGGGGCTTTGCGCACGAAGTCTGAATTTTTTTGAGTTTCAGAGGCGCCTGTCAGAAAAGTCGTAGTTGTTGGAGGAGTTGCACTCAGCATCAGTAATGCATCATTCCTTATCAGCGTTTCGATGAAGGGGACCGAAGACTGGAGCAGTTCACACTACCCCGGCAGCCTCATCGGCTTTCTCGTCCCCTTCGCGTATCACCTCACAAGATTAGAGAAACTGCTCGGCATAGTGACAAGCCACCTGCCGCGTACTCACCTGCCTCAGCGCCGGCACCTCCTTGGCACACCGCTCGGTCGCATACGGGCAGCGTTTGTGAAACGCGCACCCATCCGGCGGGTTCAGCGGGTTGGGCAGCTCCCCGACGATGCGAATCTTCGGCTTCAACGGGTCTGGATGAATCGCCGGTGTCGCCGACAGCAGCGCCTGGGTATAGGGATGCAGCGGCTTGTTGTAGATGTCCTCCTTCGGCCCCATCTCCGCCGGCCGCCCCAGGTACATCACCAGTACCTGATCCGCCACATGCCGTACCACCGCCAGGTTGTGCGAGATGAACACGTAGGCAGTGTTGAACTCCTTCTGCAGATCCATGAACAGGTTCAGCACCTGCGCCTGAATCGACACGTCCAGCGCGGAGGTCGGTTCGTCGGCCACCAGCACCTTGGGCTGCAGCATCATCGCCCGGGCCAGGGCGATACGCTGGCGCTGGCCGCCAGAGAACATGTGAGGGTAGCGCTGGTAGTGCTCGGGGCGCAGGCCGACCTGCTCCATCATCTTCTGCACTTTGTCGCGGCGCTCGGCCTTGCTCAGCGAGGTGTTGATCAGCAGCGGTTCGGCCAGTTGGTCACCGATCTTCTGCCGTGGGTTGAGCGAGGCGTAGGGGCTCTGGAACACCATCTGCACATCGCGGCGCAGTTGTTTGCGCTCTGCCTTGCTGGCGCCCTTCACCTCGGTGCCGGCAATTTGCAGCGAGCCGGACGACGGTTCTTCGATCAGGGTCAGGGCGCGGGCCAGGGTCGACTTGCCGCAGCCCGACTCGCCGACCACGGCCAGGGTCTTGCCGGCCTCCAGTTCGAACGACACGCCATTGAGCGCGCGCACCAGCGCATGGCCCTTGAACAGCCCGCGGGAGACTTCGTAGTGCCGGGTCAGCTCCCGGGCAGATAGAACGACGGCCATCACGCCACCTCCTGATTCAGCGGGTAGAAGCAACGCACCAGGCTGTGGGCCTGTGGGTCGAGGGGCGGGCGCTGGCGCCGGCAATTGTCCTGTACATAGGGGCAGCGTGGTGACAGCAGGCAGCCGACCGGGCGGTCGTAGCGGCCGGGGACGATGCCAGGCAGTGTGGCCAGGCGCTCGGCGCCAATGCTGTGCTCGGGGATCGCGGCGAGCAGGGCTTCGCTGTAAGGGTGGGCGGGCACATCGAACAGTTCTGGCACCTGGCCCACTTCCACGGCTTGGCCGGCGTACATCACGCACACCCGCCTGGCGGTTTCGGCGACCACGGCGAGGTCGTGGGTGATCAGGATGAGCGCCATGTTGCGCTCCTTCTGCAGGTTGACCAGCAGTTCCATGATCTGTGCCTGGATGGTCACGTCGAGGGCCGTGGTCGGTTCGTCGGCGATCAGCAGCTTGGGCTCGCCGGCAATGGCCATGGCGATCGCCACACGTTGGCTCATGCCGCCTGACAGCTGGTGCGGGTAAGCGTCCAGGCGGCTTTCGGCGGCCGGAATCTCGACCTTCTTCAAGAGCTCCAGAGCACGCTGGCGTGCAGCCTTACCTTTCAGGCCCAAGTGCTGGCGCAGCACTTCCTCTATCTGGAAGCCCACGGTGTAGCTGGGGTTGAGCGCGGTCATCGGGTCCTGGAAGACCATGGCGATGTCCTTGCCCACCACCTTGCGCCGCTGACGGCCGCTGAGCTTGAGCATGTCGGTGCCGTCGAAGGTGAGGGCGTCGGCGGTGATGCGCCCGGGCGCATCGATCAGGCCCATCAGGGCCATCATGGTGACCGACTTGCCCGAGCCAGACTCGCCGACGATGGCCAGGATTTCGCCGGCATCCACCGCCAGGTCCAGGCCATCGACCACCGGTACCGCGTTGGCGTCGCCGAAGCGCACATTCAGGTTGTTGATCTGCAACAGTGACATGGCGTTCTCCTCAGGCGGCGTTCTTGAGTTTCGGGTCCAGCGCATCGCGCAGGCCGTCGCCCATCAGGTTGATT
The DNA here is from genome assembly GCF_046230975.1 of Pseudomonas sp. KCJK9058. Lineage (NCBI taxonomy): Bacteria > Pseudomonadati > Pseudomonadota > Gammaproteobacteria > Pseudomonadales > Pseudomonadaceae > Pseudomonas > Pseudomonas sp. KCJK9058. The sequence goes on along the minus strand of NZ_JBJJLR010000003.1, from coordinate 188,204 downwards.
GCCAGCACACTGAGCAGGATGGTCAGGCCGGGCAGGCTTACCACCCACCAGGCGCGCTCGATGTAATCCCGGGCCGAAGCCAGCATGGTGCCCCACTCGGGGGTAGGCGGCTGCACGCCGAGGCCGAGGAAACCCAGCGCAGCGGCGTCGAGGATCGCCGAGGAAAAACTCAGGGTCGCCTGCACGATCAGCGGTGCCATGCAGTTGGGCAGCACGGTGACGAACATCAGTCGGGGCAAGCCGGCGCCGGCCAGGCGGGCAGCGGTGACGTAGTCGCGGTTCAGTTCGCCCATCACCGCGGCGCGGGTCAGGCGCACGTAGGACGGCAGGGAAACGATGGCGATGGCGATCACGGTGTTGATCAGGCCAGGGCCGAGGATGGCGACGATGGCCACGGCCAGCAACAGCGACGGCAGCGCCAGCATCACGTCCATCAGGCGCATGATCGACGGGCCGAGCAACTGCGGGAAAAAGCCGGCCAGCAGGCCAAGGAGAATGCCCGGGATCAGTGACATCACCACTGACGACAGGCCGATCAGCAGCGACAGCCGTGCACCTTGAATCAGCCGCGAAAGCAGATCACGGCCCAGTTCGTCGGTGCCCAGGATGAACTGCCAGGTGCCGCCTTCCAGCCACACCGGCGGGGTCAGCAGGAAGTCGCGGTACTGCTCGCTCGGGTCATGTGGGGCGACCCAAGGCGCGAACAGCGCGCAGAATACCACCAGGCACATGAAGGCCAGGCCCATGACCGCGCCTTTGTTGCGCGCGAAGGCTTGCCAGAATTCTTTGTACGGGGAGGGGTAGAGCAGGCTCTGGTCCACCGGGCTGGCCGGTGACACGGATTTTGTAATCGGGCTAGTCATGGCAAGGGCCTCAGCGCTGATGACGGATGCGTGGGTTGGCCAGGCCGTAGAGGATGTCCACGACGAAGTTGACCAGAATCACCAGGCAGGCGATCAACAGGATGCCGTTCTGGACCACGGGGTAGTCACGGGCACCGATGGCTTCGATCAGCCATTTGCCGATGCCCGGCCAGGAAAAGATGGTTTCGGTCAGCACCGCCCCGGCCAGCAGCGTGCCGACCTGCAGGCCGAACACCGTCAGCACCGGGATCAAGGCATTGCGCAGGCCATGGACGAACACCACACGGGCCGGCGACAGTCCTTTGGCGCGGGCGGTGCGGATGTAGTCTTCGCGCAGTACTTCGAGCATCGACGAGCGGGTCATGCGGGCGATCACCGCCAGCGGGATGGTGCCGAGCACGATGGCCGGCAGGATCAGGTGCATCACAGCGTCCTTGAACGCGCCTTCTTCATCGCTGAGCAGGGTGTCGATCAGCATGAAGCCGGTTTTCGGCTCGATGTCGTAGAGCAGGTCGATGCGCCCGGAAACCGGGGTCCAGCCAAGGCTCACGGAGAAGAACATGATCAGGATCAGGCCCCACCAGAAAATCGGCATCGAGTAGCCGGCCAGTGATATACCCATGACCCCGTGGTCGAACAGGGAACCGCGCTTGAGTGCGGCGATTACACCGGCCAGCAGGCCGACGACGCCGGCGAACAGCAGGGCGGCGAAGGCCAGTTCCAGGGTGGCCGGGAACAGGGTGAGGAACTCGCGCCACACGCTTTCGCGGGTGCGCAGCGATTCGCCAAGGTCACCCTGGGCAAGTTTGCCGACGTAGTCCAGGTACTGGACCGGCAGTGGCTTGTTCAGGCCCAGGCGTTCCATGGCCTGGGCATGCATTTCGGGGTCGACCCTGCGCTCGCCCATCATCACTTCCACCGGGTCGCCGGGGATCAGGCGTATGAGCGCGAAGGTCAGCAAGGTGATGCCGAAAAAGGTCGGTATCAGCAGGCCAAGGCGCCGGGCAATAAAACTCAACATTGTCGGGGTTACCTCATCAGGCCGTGGGGCGATCAGCCCGGTACGGCAGTGCCGCCGGTCCCCGTGTGGGTCGCCGGCGGTCGTTGTTGTTCTACTTCACCTTGGTGGTGGCGAAGTTATTGTTGGTCAGAGGGCTGATCACGTAGCCCTCCACGTTGTCACGCATGGCCGTGAACACCTTGGGGTGGGCCATGCTGATCCAGGGTTGGTCGTCATCGTACACCTTCAATGCCTCGCTATAGAGCCTTGCGCGCTCGTCGTTGTCGATCACCTCGCGGGCACGGGTGATCAGCTCCTGGAATTTCGAGTTGCACCAGCGCGCGTAGTTCTCACCGTTTTTGGCGGCCTCGCAACTGAGCAGCGGGCCAAGGAAATTGTCCGGGTCGCCGTTGTCGCCTGCCCAGCCGGTGGACACCAGGTCGGCTTCGCCCTGCTTGGCGCGGCGCAGCATCTCGGCCCATTCCATCACGCGAATATCCAGCTTCAGGCCGATCTGCTTGAGGTCGGCTTGCAGCATTTCGGCGGACAGGCGCGGGTTAGGGTTGGTCATGCCGCCGCCGTTGCGGGTGAACAGGGTGATTACCGTGCCCTCGGGTACACCGGCCTGCCTGAGCAGGGCGCGGGCTTTGTCGAGGTCGCGCGGTGGGTTCTGGTTGTGGGTGTTGTAGCCGATCATGGTGGGTGGGTAGGGGTTTACACCCACCAGTGCGTTGCCTTTGCCAAACAGTTGGTTGACATGGGTCTGGCGGTCGAAGGCCATGTTGATGGCTTTACGCACGCGCACGTCGTTGAGGTATTTGTGCTGGGTATTCATGGCGATGTAGCCGGTGACCAACGCTTCGGTCTCTGCGACCTTGAGCCTGGCGTCGGCCTTTATCGACGGCACATCCTCGGGTTTGGGGTACAACGCCACCTGGCACTCGTTGGCGCGCAGTTTCTGCAGGCGCACGTTGCTATCGGTAGCGATGGCGAATATCAGGGCGTCGGCTGGCGGCTTGCCGCGAAAGTAATCCGGGTTAGGTTTGAAGCGGACCTGCGCATCCTTGTTGTAGCGCTGGAAGATGAACGGGCCGGTGCCGATCGGCTTGCTGTTCAGCGCTGCGGTCTTGCCGGCCTTGAGCAACTGGTCGCCGTATTCGGCAGAGTAGATCGAGGTGAACCCCATCGCCATGTCCCGCAGGAACGGCGCTTCCGGGCGGGTGAGGGTGATCACCACCGTGTGGTCGTCGGTTTTGTCCACCGACTTGAGCAGTTGCTTGAAGGCCATGCTTTCGAAGTACGGGTAGCCGACGCTGGTCTTGTCGTGCCATGGATGGGCGGGGTCGAGCTGGCGGCGCAGGCTCCACAGCACATCGTCGGCGTTGAATTCACGGGTAGGGGTGAAGTACTCGGTGCTGTGGAACTTCACCCCCTGGCGCAGGTGAAACGTGTAGGTCAGGCCGTCGGCTGAAATGTCCCAACGCTCGGCCAGGGCCGGCTGGATATCGGTGGTGCCGGGCTTGAAGTCGACCAGGCGGTTGAACAGCGTTTCGGACGCGGCATCGAAAGTGACCCCAGTGGTGTACTGAACCACGTCGAACCCTTCCGGGCTGGCTTCGGTACACACCACCAGCGGCTTGGCGGCCAGATGCGTGGCGCTGCCCAGTATCAGCGCTGCCAGGGTAAGGCGCAGCATTGGCGTTTTCCTGAAAGCTATCTGCATAGGTTGAAGTCTCCCTGCGTGCATTGATTCCAGCGTAGCTGCCACGGCCCGCAGCGAAGCAGGCCGTGGCGCCCGCGCTCAGAGAATGTTGAACGGAATGGTGGTGACCACGCGGAACTCATCCAGGCTGCCATCGCCCTGGGCCTTGCTGGCGCGATGGGTGGTGTAGGTGGCGCGGATGCTGGTGTCTTTCAGCGGCCCGCTCTGCAGCGCGTAGCTGGTGCCGATACCCCACTCATAGTGGGTTTCGCCATCCAGGCCATTCACGTCGTAGGCAGTGCCGCGGTAGTGGGTGCCGTCGATACCCCAGCCGCGGGCGTTGTACAGGTTGAACTTCAGGCCTGGCACGCCATAGGGCGCCATGTTCAGCACATAGGAAATCTGCAGCGATTTCTCGTTGGGGCCGTTGAAGTCCGACAGCAGCGAGTTGGCCAGGAAGATGCCGTTGGTTTCGTGCAGGTAGTCGAAGTACTCATTGCCGTTGACCTGCTGCCAGGAGGCGCTGAGGGTGTGGGCCTGATGGGTCAGGCCCAGTGACAGGCTGTAGGTGTCGTTGTCGATCTTGCCCATTTTCTGGCTGCCGGCGTCGACGGTCTTGTAGTAGTTCAGGCCGGTGCTCAGGCTGAGCACTGCGCTGTCGCCGAGCACATGGTTGGCGCCGAAGTAGTACTGGTTCCAGAAGTCGTCGACCTTGGTGGCGTACAGGCTGGTACTCAGGCTCTTGAACGGCTGGTAGTTGATGCCGGCGGTGCTGGCGCGGTCGGTTTCCACGCCGGTGGCGCTGTACTCGCTGCGGAACTTGCTGAGGCTCTGTTCGGTACGTGGCGAGACGCGGTCGAAGGTGCCCAGGTCGAGGCTGAGGTTGTCGAATTCAGCGCTGTGCAGGAACGCGCCCTGGAAGCTCGAGGGCAGGGCGCGGTTGCCGATGTAGGCGATCATCGGCGTGTCCACCGACTGGCGGCCAAGGGTAAGGGTGGTGTTGGACACGCGCGCCTTGATATTGCCCAGGCCCAGTTTGCTCCACTGGCCGACGGGGTCGCCATCGCTGTGGGTGAGGGTGCGGTTGTTGGGGCCGGCGATGGCTTCGCGGCTCTGCTGCAGGGCGATGGCGTTGTAGCCGGCAGCCTCGACGGCGAAGCCCACGGTACCCTGGGTGAAGCCGGAGCTGTAATTGAGGATGGTGCCCTGGACCCAGTTTTCACGGCTGTGGGTGTCGTGGCGGGTGCCGTCGTTCTTGTAGTACTTCCACAGCGGGGCGCGTGCGGCACGTTCGCGGGCATACCAGTTGCGGGTGCTGCCGGACAGGCTTTGGCCGTCGATGAAGCCGCTGGCTTGCGCTTGCTCGCTGCTGCTTTTGAGGGTGAGCGGGAGGTAGTCCTGGCTCTGCGAATCTGCCTGGGCCACCGTGGAAAAGGCACCGATGGATAACGCCAGTGCGGTCAAGGTGAATACTTTCAAGGTTAAAGCTCCCTTTCTTTTCTAGTTATGGCCGGCCTTGTGGGCCGGGTGATTGCTGCGGTGTTGCCAGGGGTGCCGCGGGATCGCCGGGCAGAATCGGGGCGTTGTGTTGGCCGTTCTGGCCTCGTCGCGGGCAAGCCCGCTCCCACAGGTAGGGCGCAGTGTCCGAACCTGTCGAGATCCTGTGGGAGCGGGCTTGCCCGCGAAGAGGCCGGTACTGGCTAACGCTTAATCAACACTCACACCGGAAAAATCATTGCGCCCAAACGGGCTGACCTTGAACTGGGAAACCTTGACGCTAAGCGGCTGGCTCACGGTGGAATGCGCCACCGGCGTAATCGGTACCTGCTGCTTGAGCCGCTGCTGGGCCTGCTGGTACAGGGCGGTGCGTTGCGTACGGTCGGTCACTTGCTTGGCCTGCTTGACCAGGCTGTCGTACTGCGGGTCGCACCACTGCGAGTAGTTGTTGCTGCCGATGGCATCGCAGCTGTAGAGGGTGCCCAGCCAGTTGTCCGGGTCGCCGTTGTCACCGGTCCAGCCGATCAGGGCGATGTCGTGCTCACCGTTTTTCATACGCTTGAGGTATTCGCCCCATTCGTAGCTGACGATGCGCACCTTGAAACCGAGTTTGCTCCAGTCGGCCTGGAGCATTTCGGCCATCAGCTTGGCATTGGGGTTGTACGGGCGCTGCACCGGCATGGCCCACAGGGTGACCTCGGTGCCAGGTTTGACACCCGCCTGCTGGAGCAGCTGTCTGGCCTTTTCGGGCGCGTACGGGGCGTCCTTGATGCTGTCGTCATAGGACCACTGGGTTGGTGGCATGGCGTTGACCGCCCGTTGGCCGGCGTCCTGATACACCGCCTGGAGGATGGCTTTCTTGTTGACCGCCATGTCCATTGCCTGGCGCACTTCCAGGCGGTCGAAAGGTGGGTGCTGGGTGTTGTAGGCGATGTAGCCGAGGTTGAAGCCTGGTTGCTGGAGCACCTGCAGTGTGCTGTCGGCCTTGAGCGCCGGCAGGTCAGCCGGGCGGGGGTGCAGGGTGACCTGGCATTCGTTGCGGCGCAGCTTCTGGATGCGCACCGACGGGTCGGTATTGATCGAGAACACCAGGTTGTCGATCTTCACCTCGTTCGCTGCCCAATAGTCCTTGTTGCCCTTGTAGCGGATCTGCGAATCCTTCTGGTAGCGCTGGAACACGAACGGCCCGGTACCGATAGGCTGCTGATTGATGTCGCTGGGGCGTCCACTGGCCAGTAGCTGTTCGGCGTATTCAGCGGAGAGGATGGAGGCGAAACTCATGGCCAGGTTCTGGACGAACGCGGCATCGACGGTGTTCAGGGTGAACACCACGGTCAATGGGTCGGTCTTCTCGACGCGGGCGATGTTCTTGTCCAGGCCCATGCCGTTGAAATAGGGAAACTCGGTAGGGTAGGCCTGACGGAACCGATGACCCTTGTCGAGCATGCGGTTGAAGGTGAACAGCACATCGTCGGCGTTGAACGTGCGGCTCGGGCTGAAGGCCTTGTTGCTGTGGAACTTGACCCCTTCACGCAGGTGGAAGGTGTAGCGCAGGCCGTCGTCGGACACCTCCCAGTGCGTCGCCAGGGCCGGGTGCACGGCGGTGCCGCCACGTTCGAACTCGACCAGGCGGTTGTAGATGGGTTCGGCGGCGTCGTTGTCGGTGGCGCTGGTGTACTGGGCGGTGTCGAAGCCGGCGGGGCTGCCTTCAGAGCAGAACACCAGGTTGTTGGCCAGCAGGACCGGGGATTGGCTGACCAGGCCCAGAGCCAGCAGCGCGGAAAGGCGGGTAACGTGGCGCATGGCAAATCCTTTTTCATCTGTTCGCGCCGCCTCCGGGTACGAATGGCGGCAACAGTTCGCCGTCCCCGCAGCGTATGGCCGCAGGACGACATGAAGAGGTGGCGGGGGTGAAGGGCACCCGCGATTCAGCGGGTGCCTCAGTCAGCCTATTTGTCCACGCTGACGCCGTAGAAGGAATTCAGCGCGAACGGGCTGATCTTGAAGTCCTTCACCTTGGCGCTCATGGGCTGGTAGACAGTGGAGTGGGCGATCGGGGTGATCGGTACCTGCTCCTTGAGGATATGCTGCGCCTTCTGGTACAGCTCGGTGCGCTTGGCCTGGTCGGACGTGGCCTTGGCCTGCTTGATCAGGTCGTCGTAGGGCTTGTAGCACCACTTGGAGAAGTTGTTGCCATCGACGGCATCGCAACCGTAGAGGGTACCCAGCCAGTTGTCCGGGTCACCATTGTCACCGCTCCAGCCAATCAGCATGGCACCCTGTTCGCCACCTTTGGAGCGCTTGATGTACTCGCCCCATTCATAACTGACGATCTTCGCCTTGATACCGATCTTGGCCCAGTCGGACTGGAGCATTTCGGCCATCAGCTTGGCATTGGGGTTGTACGGGCGTTGCACGGGCATGGCCCACAGGGTGATTTCGGTGCCTTCCTTGATGCCGGCTTCCTTGAGCAGTTGCTTGGCTTTCTCGGGGTCGAAGGCGGCGTCCTTGATGCTGTCGTCATAGGACCACTGCGTGGGCGGCATGGCGTTGACCGCCAGCTGGCCGGCGCCCTGGTATACCGACTCGATGATCTTTTTCTTGTCCACGGCCATGTCCAGCGCCTGTCGGACTTTCAGCTGGGCCATGGGGTTGGCCTCGTTGCTGCCCTTGATCTTGTCCATCACGTTGTAGGCGATATAGCCGAGGTTGAAGCCGGCCTGCTGCGGCATTTGCAGGTTCTTGTCGGCTTTTAGCGGCTCGATGTCGGCCGGGCGTGGGAACAGGGTGACCTGGCACTCGTTCTTTTTAAGCTTCTGCATGCGCACCGAGGCGTCGGTGGTGATGGCAAAGATCAGGTTGTCGATCTTCACGTCCTCGGGCTTCCAGTAGTCCTTGTTGCCCTTGAAGCGGATCTGCGCGTCCTTCTGGTACTTGCTGAACACGAACGGGCCGGTGCCGATCGGCTTCTGGTTGATGTCGGCGGCCTTGCCGTTCTTGAGCAACTGGTCGGCGTATTCGGCGGACTGGATCGAGGCAAAGCTCATGGCCAGGTTCTGGATGAACGCGGCGTCCACCTCGTTGAGGGTGAACTTCACCGTGTGCTCGTCAAGCTTCTCCACCTTGGCAATGTTCTTGTCCATGCCCATGTCGGTGAAGTATGGAAACTCGGTGGGGTACGCCTTGCGGAACGGGTTGTCCTTGTCGAGCATGCGGTTGAAGGTGAACAGCACGTCGTCGGCGTTGAACGGGCGACTGGGCTTGAAGTAGTCGGTGGTGTGGAACTTGACCCCTTCACGCAGGTGGAAGGTGTAGGTCTTGCCGTCGTCGGACACTTCCCATTTGGTCGCCAGGCCCGGGATGACCGCAGTGCCGCCGCGCTCGAACTGGGTCAGGCGGTTGAACACGGTCTCTGCCGAGGCGTCGAAGTCGGTCCCGGTGGTGTACTGCCCCGGATCGAAGCCGGCTGGGCTGCCTTCGGAGCAGAACACCAGGTTGGATGCGGCAACGGCCGAAGGTGCGCCGCTGAGCAAGCCTGCACCCAGCAGGAACGGAATGACTGCGTGTTTGAGCATGGTGGCCTCATTGTTGTCATTTTTTGGATGAGGTGGCCTCGTGAGCCGACCTGCGGATACTTATGCAGGGGGTGTTCCCAATGCAACAGGTACAAGGATAGTTGGCGTCAGAAAAGTGGTACGACCGTACATGGATGTCGCATCGGTATAACTTTTGGCGAAGTTAAACGTTTGCGTAGGCAAAATGATGGCGTTTTGCGCGATGTTTCTAGGCAAGGATAAACGTAGGACGCACCTTGATGGTGCGTAAGAAAGGTCTGAAAATCGTGAAAATGGCGCGTTCACCTGTAGGAGCGGGTTTACCCGCGAACACGGGCGAAGCCCGTGCCATCCACCGCCGTGTCTTGCTCGCGGGCTCCCACAGATGATGCGTGGACGCCTTATGGCATCTGCACTTCGATCAGGCCATCGGCATTCATGCTCACTTCACTGGTGCCCGCCTCGATATCTGGCGCCGGTGCTGCTTCATCAGCCCCCATGGCCTTCATCGCCATCGGCGCGCTACGCAAGTACGGGCGCGGGTAGCCGCTGCTGTTGAGGTTCAGGCTCACCACTTTGTAGCCTTTGCCACCCAGCGCTTCAGTCGCCAGTTGCGCGCGTGCCTTGAAGGCATCGACCGCATCCTTGAGCAGAGCATCCTCGCTGGCCTTGCGCGTGGCCGGGGCGATGGAGAAGTCCATGCCAGCCATTTTCAGCTCTTGCAACAAATCGGCGGTAAGCTGGGACAAGGCCGGGAAGTTGGCGCTTTCAAGGCGCAGTTCGGCGCGTTCGCGCCAGCCGGTAATTTTCTGGCCCTTGCTGTCATACACCGGGTAGCTGTTGCGGCTGCCTTGGCTGATCTTCACGTCCTTGACCTGGCGTGACTGCTGCACGGCCTTGTTCATGGTTTCGGTAATCTGCTTGGCGAGCTTGCCCGGGTCGCTGTTCTGCGCTTCGCTGTACAGGGTCACGACCATCAGGTCGCGCGCCACTTCCTTGCTGACTTCGGCACGCAGCGATACCTGGTTGAAACGCGGTTCATCGGCGGCCAGTGCCGGCAGGCTGGCGAGCAGGCCGCAAGACATGATCAGGGCAGCGCCGCGACGTGGGATTTGCATGTGGTACTCCTTGGCATTTAAAGGCGTGGGGGCTGGTCATCCATTCCACGCATGGCCCATAAGACCGGCAACAGTGTAGTGGGTTCAAAAGTGCCATCATGAACCTGTGACAAAGTGTGGCGCTTTGCCGCATCGCTGCAGCGAGGCGCCAGGCTTCGGTATACTCCAGCCGATTTTTCTGGAGCACTCATCAGGAGAGCTCATGCTCGCCGCCGTACAACCGTTGTCCGCTACCCGCCAGAACCTCTGGCGCCTGACCGTCATTCGGGTCCTGGTCCTGGCTGCCCAGGCCGGCTCGGTGGGCGTTGCCTACTGGACCGAACTGCTGCCGTTGCCCTGGCTGTCACTGGCCGGCACCTTGGCCTTGTCTTCGTTGCTGTGTGCCTTCACGGCCCTGCGCCTGCGGCTGTCGCTGCCCGTCACCGAAATGGAGTACGCCCTGCAGCTGGCCTGTGACCTGCTGATCCACAGTGCCTTGCTGTATTACTCCGGCGGCTCGACCAACCCGTTCGTGTCGTATTACCTGGTGCCGCTGGCGATTGCCGCGGTGACCTTGCCGTGGCTGTATTCGCTGATCCTGTCGGGCATTGCGCTGACGGCCTACAGCTTGCTGCTGGTGCAGTTCTACCCGCTCGAAGGGCTGCCGATGGCGCGGGACAAGATGCAGGTCTACGGCATGTGGCTGAGCATTGCCCTGGCGGCGGCTGTGATCACCTTCTTTGCCGCGCGCATGGCCGAAGAGCTGCGCCGGCAGGAGCAGCTGCGTTCAGAGCGGCGTGAAGAAAGCCTGCGCGACGAGCAACTGCTGGCTGTGGCTACCCAGGCCGCCGGTGCCGCCCATGAACTGGGTACGCCGCTGGCGACCATGAGCGTGCTGATCAACGAAATGCGCCAGGACCACACCGACCCGCTGTTGCAGGAGGACCTGCAGATCCTCCAGGACCAGGTAAAGCTGTGCAAAGAGACCTTGCAACAGCTGGTGCGCGCAGCCGAAGCCAACCGGCGCCTGGCCATCGTGGAGCAGGATGTGACCGCCTGGCTGGACGAGGCGCTCAACCGCTGGCACCTGATGCGCCCGGAAGCCAGCTACCGCTTCCAGCGCCTGCGTGACGGCAAGGTTCCGCGTCTGGCGCCGCCGCCAGACCTGACCCAGGCGTTACTGAATCTGTTGAACAATGCCGCCGATGCCTGCCCTGATGATCTGGAGGTTCGCCTGGACTGGGACGCCCAGGACATCGTCATCAGTATCCACGACCATGGTCCTGGTGTACCGCCAGCCATTGCCGAAGCCATTGGCAAACCTTTTATTACCACCAAGGGCAAAGGCTTCGGCCTGGGCCTGTTCTTGAGCAAGGCCAGCGTGACCCGTGCGGGCGGCTCGGTGAAACTCTATAGTCATGAACAGGGTGGCACCCTGACCGAACTGCGCCTGCCCTATGGCAAGCGAGGAGATGAATGATGAGCGAAGAAAACCAGGTCGAAAGCGAAGAGCTGCCGCACCTGCTGCTGGTGGATGACGATGCCACCTTCACCCGGGTCATGGCCCGGGCCATGAGCCGTCGCGGTTTCCGTGTGAGCACTGCCAGTTCTGCCGAAGAAGGCTTGATTCTGGCCCAGCAGGACCTGCCGGACTACGCCACGCTGGACCTGAAGATGGATGGCGACTCCGGCCTGGTGCTGCTGCCCAAGCTGCTGGAACTGGACCCGGAAATGCGCGTGGTGATCCTGACCGGGTACTCGAGCATTGCCACCGCAGTGGAGGCGGTCAAGCGCGGTGCCTGCAACTACCTGTGCAAGCCGGCTGACGCCGATGATGTGTTGGCAGCACTGCTGTCGGAGCACACCGACCTGGATACCCTGGTGCCGGAAAACCCGATGTCGGTCGATCGCCTGCAGTGGGAACACATCCAGCGCGTGCTGAACGAGCATGAAGGTAATATCTCGGCTACCGCGCGGGCGCTGGGCATGCACCGACGGACGTTGCAGCGCAAGCTGCAGAAGCGGCCGGTTCGGCGCTGATTCTGTATTGATGATGTTGGCCTGTTCGCAGGGGCATCCGCTCCTGCAACTGTGAGCGCGGGCTTGCCCGCGAAGGGCTGCAAAGCAGCCCCCATCAAGGCGAGCACGATGAAGGTACTGTTGGTCATCCTTGCGCTGGTTGCAGGTAGCGCCAAGGCGGAGGACTGGCCTGACCCGCAGTGGCAGAACGACCCCGCCACCCTCGACTGGCAGGCCGTCGACGCTTACGCCTTTCCTGCACGCTACCCCTCGGAGCGCAGCGGCATCCGCACGGACGCTCTGCTGATCATCCGCGACGGGCGTATCCTCCACGAGCGCTACACCGCGCCCACCCGTGCCGCCACCGCGCACCTGACCTGGTCGGTAAGCAAGAGCGTACTGGCCACGATAATGGGCGTGGCCCAGGGCGAAGGCCGCTTCCAGCTGCAAGACCCGGTCAGCCGCTTCTATCCACCCATGCGCGCCCACCCAGGCGTGCGCGTGGCCGACCTGCTGCACTGGGCCAGTGGCCTCGAGTGGCAGGAAGACTACGAATACGCGCCGCTGAAGTCCTCGGTGGTGGCCATGCTGTATACCCGTGGCCGCGCAGACATGGCTGCCTACGCGGCGGCGCAGGGTGTTGCCGCCAGCCCCGGTCAGCGATTCCTCTACTCCAGCGGCGACAGCAACCTGCTGGCCGCCGCGCTGCGCGGCATGCTCGATGCCGGGCAGTACCCCGACTACCCCTGGCACGCACTGTTCACCCCGTTGGGTATCGGCAGTGCGGCGTGGGAGCGTGACCGGGCAGGCACCTACGTAGGCTCTTCCTATCTCTACCTCAGTGCCCGTGATTTGGCCCGAATTGGCCTGCTGATGCAGCGCGACGGGCGCTGGCAGGGCCGACAATTGCTGCCCAAGGCCTGGGTCGCCTTCAACCGCACCCCGTTTGCCCTGGCCCAAGCGCTGCCTGGCGAGGCCGTCCCTGGTGGCCATTGGTGGCTCAACCAGCCGCTGGCTGGCGCCGAACGGCCTTGGCCCAGTGCACCGGCAGACACTTTCGCCGCCCTTGGCCACTGGGGGCAGGCGTTATATGTGCTGCCTGAGCAAAAGCTGGTGATCGTGCGCTACGCCGATGACCGCGACGGCAGCTATCGACACGACGAACTGCTCAAGCGGGTGCTGGCGGTACTGGCCGGGGAGGGGGCATGAAGCGGCTATTGCTGCTGGCGCTGGCAGGGCTCCTGTTCTGGGCATGGCAGGAACGCCAGGCGCTGGCGGACTTCCCCGGCATACTCTCGGCCTACTCGGCCAAGGAATACTGTTCCTGCCGCTTTGTCATGGGCTTCGACAAGGTGTACTGCCAAGGGTACGTGAAGCAGTGGCTGCCACTGAGCCTGCTGGAGGAAAACAGCCAGCAGCGGCGAGTCACCGCTGAAGGCCTGGGGCGACGCAGCCAGGCGGCCTGGCAAGGCGCGCGTGAGGGCTGCCGCTTGCTGCCATGAATGCAGGCGGGTAAGGTTGGCGGCCTGGTTTCACGAGATCTGTCATGTTCAAGTTGCCCCGTCTGCTGCCTGCCTTATTGCTGGCTTTGTGCCTGCCCGCTCATGCCAATTGGCACCTGGATGGCGAATCCTCACGGCTGTCATTCATCACCGGCAAGAACGGCGACACCGCCGAAGTGCATCGCTTTCTGGTGTTGCATGGCACGGTCGATCGCAAGGGTATGGCCGGGTTGAGGATCGAGATGGACTCGGTGAGCAGTGGTATTCCGCTGCGTGACGAGCAAATGCGCGACAACCTGTTCGAGGTCGAGCGCTTCGCCGAGGCCACCGTGAAGGCGCAGATTGACCTGCAGCCGATCAATGACCTGGCCGACGGTGCACAGATCGAATTGCGCCTGCCGCTGACGGTCACCCTGCATGGCCAGTCGCACAGTTACAGTGTTCTGTTGCTGGCTACCCGCCTGGATGCGCGGCGCTTCCAGGTGGTGACCCTTGAGCCTCTGGTGCTGCGCGCCGAAGATTTTGGCTTGCTGCCGGGGCTGGAAAGCCTGCGCAAGTTCGCCAGGTTGAAGTCCATCAACCCGACGGTACCGGTTAGCGCGGTGCTGATCTTCACTGCGCGCTGACATGGCGGGGCCGGTCTTCCCCTGGCGTGATGGCAATCAGTTCGAACTGCTTATCGACGGCCCTGTGTTTTTTCCGCGCATGCTCCAGGCGATCATGCGTGCCGAGTTCCAGGTTGACCTGGAGCTGTACCTGGTCGAGGCCGGGGCCTGTGCCGATGCAGTGGTCGACGCGCTGGAGCAGGCTGCCCGGCGTGGCGTACGGGTGCGGTGCCTGTTTGATGACTACGGTTCATTGGCCTTCAACAGCGCGTTGCGTCAGCGCCTGCTGGACGCTGGCGTGTACTTGCGCTGGTATAACCGCCTGCGCTGGAAGCGTGGCCTGCGTAATCTCTACCGTGATCATCGCAAATTGCTGCTGGTTGACGAACGTTGGGCCGTGGTGGGGGGGGCGGGCGTTACCGACGAGTTCTGGACGCCCGGTGAGGCGACCAGCGAATGGCACGAAGTGATGGTGCAGATGCAGGGGCCGGTGGTGAGCGACTGGCAGTTGCTGTTTGACCGTCAGTGGCAAGCCAACAACCGCCGCACCGCCTGGCGCCCTGCTGAAGGCTTTGGTCTGCCGCGTCTGCCCAAGGTGCCTGCGCAGGGGCAGGGCATGGGCCGGGTCGCTTATGCCGACGCCCGCCAGCACCAGGACATCCTTCACGCGCTGGTACGGGCGCTGAACAGCGGAAAGAAACGGGTGTGGCTGGCCACGCCGTACTTCCTGCCGACCTGGAGCGTGCGCCGTTCATTGCGTCGGGCCGCCAGCAAGGGGCTCGACGTGCGTCTGTTGTTGACCGGTCCGCGCACCGATCACCCCTCGGTACGCTACGCCGGGCATCGGTACTACCCGCGTCTGTTGCGTGCGGGCGTGCGGATTTTCGAGTACCAGCCGTGCTTCCTGCACCTGAAGATGGCTGTGGTAGACGACTGGGTCAGCGTCGGTTCGTGCAACTTCGACCACTGGAACTTGCGCTTCAACCTTGAAGCCAACATCGAAGCGCTGGACCCGCCGTTGACAGCGGCGGTGGTGGCCAGCTTCGAGCGCGACTTCGCCCAGAGCGAAGAAGTCGACCTCGCCCACTGGCATGCGCGCCCTTTGTGGCGCAGGGTGAAGCAACGGATCTGGGGCTGGCTTGATCGGTTGGTGGTCAACTTCCTCGACCGCCGTGACTGACAGCGGCTATCGTGCAGTGACTATTCACAGTTAACCGAAGGAGTGGGCGAGATGACGGCGAAGAAAATTCTCATGCTGGTGGGCGACTACGTCGAAGATTACGAAGCGATGGTGCCGTTCCAGGCCTTGAGCATGGTGGGCCACACGGTGCATGCGGTGTGCCCGGAAAAGCTGGCGGGGCAGACCGTGCGTACCGCGATTCATGACTTTGAGGGTGAACAGACCTACAGCGAAAAGCCAGGGCACAATTTTGCCCTGAATTATGATTTCGTGCGGGTGCGGCCCGAGAGTTATGACGCGCTGCTGATCCCAGGTGGCCGCGCGCCGGAGTACCTGCGCCTGAATGAAAAGGTGTTGGACCTGGTGCGGGCGTTCGACCAGGCCGGCAAGCCGATTGCGGCGGTGTGCCATGGTGCCCAGCTGCTGGCGGCGGCAGGGGTGCTGGAGGGGCGTGAGTGCAGCGCGTACCCGGCATGTGCGCCAGAAGTGCGCCTGGCGGGTGGCACGTTCATCGACATCGCGGTGGACCAGGCGCATGTGGATGGCAACCTGGTGACCGCACCGGCATGGCCCGCGCACCCGGCCTGGCTGGCGGCGTTCCTTCAAGTGCTGGGCACGCGTATTGTCTGACAGGCTTGATTGAATGGGCAGCGGGTTGCTTCAGGCAACCTGCTCAACCCAGTCATTGAGGTTGTAGTAGTTGGTCACCCGGGCAATCTTGCCACAGTGAATATAGAAGAACGCCCCCGCCGGCAGCACATAGGTTTGGCCGTTTGCCGTCGGCAGCCCTTCGTCATCGGCCAGGTATTGGCCATGCACGGTGAACTCCGCCGCCGCGCGGCTGCCATCGGCGTTCTGCATCACCACGATGTCGGCCAGGCGCTCGCGGTAGCAGCGGTTCATCTTGTCCATGAACGCGGCGAACCTGGCCTTGCCCATCTGACGCTCGCCCTGATTGATGTCGTGGATCACGTCTTCGCTGAGCAGCGCCAGAAAGCCCGGCATGTCACCCGCGTTGAAGGCGGCGTAGTAAGCATTTACCAGTTCGGTTGCGGTCATGGAACATTTCCTGTCGTGTAGGGAAAAGGCGGGTCGTTACCTCGGATGATAGGGTTTCCCCTCAAGCCCGGCTTAGCCGAGCGCGTCATCCACATCGACAAAACGACCGCCAAACATGGAAATACGCCTGTTGCACGGTGCCGCTATCGCGCCTTACATCGATGACCTCGCTCGCCTGCGCCTTACTGTGTTCCGCGAGTTCCCCTACCTGTACGACGGCACCCCGGAGTACGAGGCCGACTACCTGGCCAACTACGCCCGCTCCGGGCGCAGCCTGGTTGTGCTGGCGCTGGACGACGGCAAGGTGGTCGGCGCCTCTACCGGCCTGCCGTTGGTGGATGTCGCGCCCGAATTCCAGCAGCCATTCCTGGCCCAGGGGCGCGATCCGGCCAGTGTGTACTACTTCGGCGAGTCGCTGGTGTTGCCGGCATACCGCGGACAGGGCCTGGGGGTTCGCTTCTTCATCGAGCGCGAGTCCTACGCACACAAACTGGCCGAGTTCGATTACTGCGCGTTCTGCGCGGTCGAGCGACCCGGTGCGCACCCGCGCCGGCCAGCCGAATACAAACCCCTGCACGGCTTCTGGCGCAACCGCGGCTTCCTGCACGACCCATCGCTGCGTACCACCTACGCCTGGCGCGACCTGGACGAGCAGGAAAGCTCCGACAAGCTGATGTCATTCTGGCTCAAGGCACTGCCGATATGATTCGCCTGGCGGCCTGCCAGTACGCCATCGAGCTGCACGAAACCTGGGACGCCTACGCCGACCACCTGCAAGGCCTGTGCGCCGAAGCGGTGGAGGCGGGGGCACGCTTGCTGCTATTGCCGGAGTACGCCGGGCTGGTGCTGAGCGGCCAGCTGAGTGCCGGGCAGCGGGAAGACCTGAAGGCTTCGATTGCCGGCATCCAGCCGCTGATCGAACCCTGGAAAGCGTTGTGCGAGAGCCTTGCCCGACGCTGGGGGATCTACTTGCAACCGGGCAGTGTGCCGGTGCTGGACAACGATGGGCGCTACCGCAACCGTGCCTGGCTGTTCGGCCCCCAAGGTGTGCTGGGTTATCAGGACAAACTGATGATGACCCGCTTCGAGCGCGAGCAGTGGGACATCGCTGCAGGCCAGGGGCTGCAGGTGTTCGAAACCGAACTGGGGCGCTTGGGCATTCTGATCTGCTACGACAACGAGTTCCCGATGCTGGCCCGCCGCCTGGCCGAGTGTGGTGCCGACCTGATCCTGGCGCCGAGTTGTACCGATACCGAGGCCGGTTACCATCGGGTGCGTATTGGCGCCCAGGCGCGCGCCCTGGAGAACCAGATTGCCGTGTTGCAGAGCCCTACGGTGGGGGTGGCGCCCTGGTCGCCGGCATTGGACGAGAATATCGGCCGGGCAGGCTTGTTCGTGCCGCCGGATCACGGGATGCCGGGGGATGGGGTGGTGGCGTTGAGCGAGCAGTTGAACCCGGACTGCAGCCAGTGGCTGGTGTGTGAGGTAGATCTGCAGGACGTGCGTCGGGTGAGGCGGGAAGGGCAGGTGTTTACCTGGCGGGACTGGCCGGAGCAGTTCGAAAGAGTCCTGTGATGACAGTGCGGCCTCTTCGCGGGCAAGGCCGCCCCACAGGTAACGCGTAGCCTTCTGGCTTGCGCTGTACGTGTGGGAGCGGGCTTGCCCGCGAAGCCGCCGCCGCAGTTACATCAGGTTACTTCACTTCGACGGCCAGGCTTTCGGCAATCTTGCTCTGCCACAGGGCAGGGCCAGTGATGTGTACCGACTCGCCGTTGCTGTCCACAGCAACGGTCACCGGCATGTCCTTGACCTCGAACTCGTAGATCGCTTCCATGCCCAGCTCGGCGAAGGCCAGTACCTTCGACTTGCGGATGGCCTGGGCGACCAGGTAGGCAGCGCCACCAACAGCCATCAGGTACACGGCCTTGTTGTCCTTGATCGCCTCGATGGCGGTCGGGCCACGCTCGGACTTGCCGATCATGCCCAGCAGGCCAGTCTGCTCAAGGATCTGGCGGGTGAACTTGTCCATACGGGTAGCAGTGGTCGGGCCGGCTGGGCCTACCACTTCGTCACCCACCGGGTCGACCGGGCCGACGTAGTAGATGAAGCGGCCTTTCAGGTCTACCGGCAGCTCTTCACCACGGTTGAGCATTTCAACCATGCGCTTGTGCGCGGCATCGCGGCCGGTCAGCATCTTGCCGTTGAGCAGGATGGTTTCGCCCGGCTTCCAGCTGGCCACTTCTTCCGGTGTAATGTCGTCGAGGTTGACGCGACGGGCGCTTGGGCCGGCTTCCCAGACGATTTCCGGGTAGGCGTCCAGCGACGGTGCTTCCAGTTCTGCCGGGCCGGTGCCATCAAGCACGAAGTGGGCGTGGCGGGTAGCGGCGCAGTTGGGGATCATGCACACCGGCAAGGACGCCGCGTGGGTCGGGTAATCCATGATCTTGACGTCGAGCACGGTGGTCAGGCCACCCAGGCCCTGGGCGCCGATGCCCAGCTGGTTGACCTTGTCGAACAGCTCCAGGCGGATTTCTTCCAGGCGGTTCTGTGGGCCACGGGCTTTCAGTTCGTGAATGTCGATGGACTCCATCAACACTTCCTTGGCCATGACCGCGGCCTTCTCGGCGGTACCGCCGATGCCGATGCCGAGCATGCCAGGCGGGCACCAGCCAGCACCCATGGTCGGCACGGTCTTCAGTACCCAGTCGACGATCGAGTCGGACGGGTTGAGCATGGCCATCTTCGACTTGTTTTCCGAGCCGCCGCCCTTGGCTGCGACATCGACTTCCACCTTGTCGCCGGGGACGATGGAGTAGTGGATCACTGCCGGGGTGTTGTCCTTGGTGTTCTTGCGGGCACCGGCCGGGTCGGCCAGGATCGAAGCGCGCAGGACGTTTTCAGGCAGGTTGTAGGCGCGACGCACACCTTCGTTGATCATGTCGTCGACGCTCATGGTGGCGCCGTCCCAGCGCACGTCCATGCCCACGCGGATGAACACGGTGACGATACCGGTGTCCTGGCAGATTGGACGATGGCCGGTGGCGCACATGCGCGAGTTGATCAGGATCTGGGCGATGGAATCGCGTGCAGCAGGCGATTCCTCACGCAGATAGGCCTCGTGCATGGCCTGGATGAAATCGACGGGGTGGTAGTACGAGATGAATTGCAGGGCGTCGGCGACGCTCTGAATCAGGTCGTCTTGCTTGATCACGGTCATGCAGCGCGCTCCTCTTAAAGACGGGAACATTCAAAAAGACGCTCGACATAGCCGACCAGCACGTCGAAGCGCCTTGCAAGGCGCCGGCAGGTCAGGCCGACGGAAAAAGGCGCGGCAGTATAGCGCGCATCCGTGCCCGGCACACCTGCGGCCGGTCTGGACCATGGTCGGCAGCGTGTAGGCATCTATTTTGCTGGTGTGCGCTGCTTGGCTTACAGTGAGCCTTGGATAGCAGGAGATGTACCGAACATGCCCGAAATTTGCGTGGGCGAGCGCCGCTGGGTGGTGCCCATTGGCAGCAACCTGCTCGATGCCCTCAACGAGGCGGGGCTGAATGTGCCTTACAGTTGCCGCGCCGGCAGTTGCCACGCCTGCCTGGTGCACTGCCTGGACGGGCAACCGGCAGACGCTTTGCCCGAGGCATTGGCGTTGGAGAAGCACGCCCAGGGCTGGCGCCTGGCTTGCCAGTGCCGGGTGGTCGAGGACCTGCGTGTGGCGCTATACGACCCCTTGCTGGGTGGTGTACCGGCACAGGTCTGTGCGTTGGACTGGTTTGGCGATGTATTGCGCCTGCGGTTGCGCCCCGATCGGGTGGTGCGTTACCAGGCGGGGCAGCACGTGGTGCTGTGGCTAGGCGCGGTTGCTCGGCCTTATTCCTTGGCCAGTCTGCCGGGTGAGGACGATTTTCTCGAGTTTCATATCGATTGTCAGCGGCCTGGTGCCTTTTGCGACAAGGCGCGTGGTCTGCAGGTCGGCGATCAGATGCGTTTGGGGGAGTTCAGAGGCGGAGCCCTTCATTACGACCCTGATTGGCAGGAGCGGCCGCTGTGGTTGCTGGCTGCGGGAACCGGGCTGGCGCCGCTCTGGGGTATCTTGCGCGAAGCGTTGCGCCGGGGGCATCGGGGCGAAATCCGGGTGGTGCATGTGGCGCGGGATCCGGCTGGGCACTATCTGGCGGACAAGCTGCTGAAGCTGCCCGGGGTGAGTGTCGAGCTGGTGCTGGTGGAGCATGTGGATGAAGCGTTGGCTGGGATGCGGCTGTTGTCGCGCCAGACGGTGGCGCTGCTGTGTGGGGCACCGGCGAGTGTCGAGCGGTTTGCCCGGCGGATGTTCATGGCAGGGGTACCGCGGGGGCAGGTGTTTGCTGATGTGTTCGTCGAGCATGCCTGAGGGTCGCCTTGAAGTGCGAAGGGCCGCAAAGCGGCCCCTCTTTCATGCGGCGCTGCGCTCGGCGACGGGTACCTCGGCCAGCCCCCGCCGATAGAGAACCAGGTAATACGACCCCAATCCGATCAACCAGCAGAACACTGCCGTCCACATATTGTGCGACAGGAAGTGCGCCCCCTGCATCATCCTGCCCACCGACAGTACCGACCCTGCTATCAAGGCCACTACAAATGCCACCCGCGCCAGGCGCGGCTTGCGATCACGCAGCATGAAGAACAAGGCGAACAGGCAGAAACCGGTCGCTGCATGCCCGCCCGGCCAGCACAGGCCAGGCTTGTCGGTAGGCGGCCGTGGTTCCAGCAGCTTGCTGTAGGTTTCGGTGCCGCCAAACTGGGTCAGGCTCCAAGGGCACTGCACCTGGGTGACTTTTTTCAGCGGTGTGACAAACGCCGTGGACAAGCCCAGTGCCAGCGCCAGGCAGCCCAGTTCACGGCGCCAGCCAAACAGGCGCTTCCAGAAAAAGCTCGCGGCAAAGGTCAGCAGCGATATCACCCCCAACAGGATCACCACTTGCTTGACCCGGTCATGCAGGATGTTTTCCAGCAGGTAACTGTGGCGGCCAATGAACTGCCCGGCAGCGGGGTCGAAGAACAGGTTGGCGACATCCATGTCGACTGAAGTCAGCTCCAGCAGGATCAAGGCCAGCGCAGTCGCCAGGGGAATTCCCAGGTACAGCCAATAGTTGATCGGGCGAGGGGAGGTGCGTTGCTGCATGACGGCTCCAGGGCGCGAAAAAGATCGGGTATTGTCGGCCGCCCGCTATCCTGTGTCCGTGAAGGATCAGTGAAAAAACCGTCAAGTGCGGTGAATTTTCCCCAGGGCTGGCACCGTGCAGGCATAGGCCTTAAGCTGCGCCTGCCGCGCACCACAGCGAAGAGCGCCGCACAGGAGAAACCGATGCGCATTCTTTTGGTTGAAGACAACCGCGATATCCTGGCCAACCTGGCCGATTACCTGGGCATGAAAGGCTACACCGTCGACTGTGCCCAGGATGGCCTGTCCGGGCTGCATTTGGCCGCCACCGAACACTACGACCTGATCGTACTCGACATCATGCTGCCAGGCATCGATGGCTACACCCTGTGCAAGCGCTTGCGCGAAGATGCCCGCCGTGACACGCCGGTGATCATGCTCACTGCCCGTGACCAGCTGGACGACCGCCTGCAGGGCTTCCGCTCTGGGGCTGACGACTACCTGCTCAAGCCATTTGCCCTGTCGGAGCTGGCGGCGCGCATCGAAGCGGTGCTGCGCCGTGCCCAGGGCGGTGGGCGCCGCACCCTGCAGGTGGCTGACCTGAGCTACGACCTCGATACCCTTGAGGTAACCCGCCAGGGGCGCCTGCTGAAGCTTAACCCGGTCGGCCTAAAGCTGCTGGCGGTACTGATGCAGAAAAGCCCGCACGTACTGCGCCGCGAGGTGCTGGAAGAAGCCTTGTGGGGCGATGACTGCCCCGATAGCGACAGCCTGCGCAGCCATGTGCATCAGCTGCGCCAGGTGATCGACAAACCGTTTGAAAAACCGTTGCTGCATACCGTCCATGGCGTCGGCTATCGCCTCGCCGAGGGCCGCGATGGAGTTTAAGCAAAGTCTTGCCCAGCGCATCATCATCGCTTTTGCCCTGATGAGCGCGCTGGTGGCCGGGGCCTTCGCATTCGGTATCGTCGGCACGGTGCACCTGGTCGAAGAGCGACTGATTTCCTCGGTACTGGGCGGTGACCTGCAGCGTCTGTTGCGTATGGACAGCGTCAGTGACTGGAGTCATCGGCCTCGCCCAGACCAGCTGTTCTATTTCAGTGGCGGGCGTGACGACTTCGAGCTGCCCAAGGACCTGCGGCACCTCGACCGCGGTTTCCACGAAGTGTTCCGAGACCAGCTGTCCTACCACGCCATGGTCGAGATTGTTGATGGTCGCCGCTATGTACTGCTGCAGGACCAGAGCGACTTCGAGGAGCGCGAGCGCGTACTGTTTGCCGTGGTTGTGGTGGGCTTTGTGCTCAGCCTGGTGTTGGCGGTCATCCTTGGCTGGCTGGTTGCACGTCGGGTAATGGCACCGGTCATCCGCCTGGCGCGTCAGGTGCGACACCGCGATCAACTACTGGGCCTGGCCCCGCCGCTGGCTCCGGATTATGCGGCAGACGAAGTCGGCCAGCTTGCAGTGGCTTTCGACGACACCCTGGGCCGCCTGCGTGATGCGCTGACCCGCGAGCGGCTGTTCACCAGCGACGTCAGCCACGAGCTGCGCACGCCTTTGATGGTGTTGGCGACCTCGTGTGAGCTTCTGATGGAAAACCCCGGCCTCGATGCCCGTGCGCGTAGCCAGGTGGAGCGCGTGGCGCGGGCCACCGAAGAAATGCGCGAGCTGGTCAAGACCTTCCTCATGTTGGCCCGCGCGCAGCGTGATGAGGGGGCAGTGGCGTCACGGGCGACCCTGCGCGAAGTGGCCGACGAGCTCATCGGGGTGTGGCGCGACACCATCGAACAGAAAGGCCTCACCCTGTATTTCGATGGCCGCGTGAGCGCTAGCCCTGTGCTGTACAACGCCACCTTCCTGCAGTCGGTGATGGGCAACCTGCTGCGCAATGCGGCGCACTACACCGACAGTGGGTATATCCGCCTGAGCCTGGAAGCCAACGGTTTCAGCGTAGAGGACAGCGGCGTGGGTATCCCCGAAGAGCAGCGTGAGGCCATGTTCAGGCCGTTCGTGCGCGGCGATGAACGGCGTGGCGAGGGCCTGGGGCTAGGGCTTTCGCTGGTGCAGCGGATCTGTGACGACCAGGGTTGGCGTGTCACCCTGACATCCACCTTGCCGCATGGCTGCCGCTTCCAGGTGGACCTGAGCAACACCGTGGCCAAAGGCGACCCGGACGCCCTGGCCGAATAATTTCTTGTATCAGGTCAAATGGTGTTCAACGTTTTTTTCACATTGGCATGACCTGATTCCAACGCTTGCATACCTAATGTGGGCGCAATGGAGTCAGGAGATGTCCAATGCGTAGCCCCATCAAGCTTGAATTTTCCGAGAAGTACGACAAAGACCATGCGCGCGAGTACTTTCTCAAGCACCAGGACGGCCTGGCGCGACGCCTTTCCCACAAGCGAGATGAGCAGTTGGCGCGCCGCGCCCTGGCATTGGCGGGCGAGCCTGGTTTGGTACTGGACCTGCCATGCGGAGCGGGCCGTTTCTGGCCGCTGTTGGCGGAAAAGCCCAATCGGGTAATCATCGGTGCCGACAACTCCGAGGCCATGATCGAGACCGCCTGTGCGGCGCAACCGCCAGAAGTGGTGGCACGGGTACGGCCTTTGCAGACTTCGGCATTTGCCATCGACCTGCCAGATAACGCCGTGGACAGCATTTTCTGCATGCGCCTGTTCCATCACATTGGCGAGTCGGCGCACAGAAAGACCATTCTTTCGGAATTTCAACGGGTTAGCCGTGATAGCGTGATCCTGTCACTGTGGGTGGATGGCAACTTCAAGGCCTGGCGCCGGAAAAAGCTGGAGCAGCGCCGTAGCGCCAAGGCCGAACAGGATAATTACCAGAACCGTTTCGTGTTACCTGCCGAAACGGTTGAAGAAGAATTCAGGGCCGCCGGCTTCAGAATCCAGGAACGCCTGGACTTTTTGCCGTTCTATGCCATGTGGCGGGTCTATGTATTGCGTAAGGGGTAGTGTTTGATGGCTGTAGCCCATAAAGGGGAAGCGCAGTTCGATTTTTACTGGCGCCAGCAAGGCGAGTGGGTCGAGGAGCCTAACCAGCGTCGCGGCGGCGAGAGTGGCGTGCAACGCCTTAACGATGCCGATGGCAAGCTGCTGTATGCCAAACGCCAGGTCGGGCATATCTACCGCAGCCTGTTGCACCCTTTTGGTCGGCCGACCGTGTTGCGTGAACTCGATGCGCTGAACAGTTTCGAGCAGTTGGGCGTGCGTGTACCGCGCATCGTCTTCTGTGGCGCACAGCGTGATGCCGAGCACCAGTGGCGCGCGCTGCTGGTCAGCGAAGCGCTGGACGGTTTTGTCGAACTCGACACCTGGCATGCCGAAGGTGCCCGCGAGCGTTACCCGCAGGTGGTGCATGAGCGCATGCTCAAGGACCTGGCGGACAACCTGGCGCGGATGCACCTGGGGCACTGGCAGCACGGCTGCCTGTATGGCAAGCACGTATTTATCAAGGTAATCGGCGAGGGCGAGCAGGCCCGCGTCGAAGTGGCGCTGCTGGACCTGGAAAAGTGCAGGCGGCGTATCAGCTGCCAGCGTGCGGCCGGCAATGACCTGCGTCAGCTACGCCGCCATTCGTCGCTCAATGACGCGGAATGGCAGACACTGCTCTACTTTTACAAGATGGCGTTTGGCAGCGCTGTCAAAGGGTTAGAGTAATGAAACTAGAAATTGCTCGAGCTTTGTTCCTGGTAGCGGGCCTGGCGGTGACCACCGTGGCGGTGGCTGCCTGGGAAGAGCCGAGGCCGACCGTGTTCAGCAAGGCTGAGATGGCAGACCAGTGCGCGTTGCCGCGGGATGCAAAACCGCAGCAGCAGGCCCAGAGCGAGCCGGACCAGGACCTTTTGCTGTTCCTGTTTGGCCTGCGTCAAGGGTTGCGGCCATTTGGATGAACCCTGCGTTAGCTGAAAAAGCCAGAGGCCTCGCGATTGCGGGGCCTTTGGCTTTTTGCGTCTGCGTTGCCGGCCTCTTCGCGGGCAAGCCCGCTCCCACAGGTCGGTTCAAGCGATTGCAGGTGCATTGGCGCTCGCCTTGTGCGCCAGCAGGGTGTAGACGCACGGCAACACAAACAAGGTAAACAGCGTGCCAATCGACATCCCGGTGGCAATCACCATACCGATGTCAAATCGGCTGACCGCTCCCGCCCCGGTTGCCAGAATCAGCGGCACCATGCCGAACACCATAGCCGCAGTGGTCATCAGCACCGGCCGCAGGCGAATGGCCGCTGCTTCCTCGATCGCTTCGCGCACACTCAGGCCACGCTCATCGCGTAGCTGATTGGCGAACTCGACGATCAGGATTCCGTGCTTGCTGATAAGCCCGATCAATGTCACCAGCCCGACCTGGGTGTAGATATTCATGCTCGACACACCCAGGAACAGCGGCAAAAGCGCGCCACAGATCGACAACGGCACGGTCACCAGAATCACCAACGGGTCGCGGAAGCTTTCGAACTGTGCAGCCAGCACGAGGAAAATGATCGCCAGCGCCAGGCCGAAGGTGACCCACAATGCGCTGCCTTCCTGCACATACTGGCGGGCCGCGCCGGCGTAGTCGAAGGCAAAGCCTTCCGGGGCCTCTTCGCGAGCGATGTCCTGCACGGTCTTCAGCGCTTCGCCCAGGCTGACCATGGGCACGCCCTGGATGATCGCAGCGTTCAGTTGCTGAAACTGGTTGAGCTGGCGTGGGCGAGCGCGGTCGGTGAGGGTGATCAGGGTCGACAGCGGCAGCAACTGGCCCTGGTCGTTCTTCACGTAGTAGTTGTTCAGCCAGCCGGGGTTGTCGCGGTAAGGCCGTTCAACCTGGGCGATCACCTTGTAACTGCGGCCTTCAAGGGTGAAACGGTTGATTTCCGCCTCGCCCAGCAGTGTCGCCAGGGTGCCGCCGAGGGTGTCCATCGACACCCCCATCTGCGCCGCCTTTGCCCGGTCGATGTCCACCACCACTTCGGGTTTGTCGAAGGCAAGATCGATATCGAGGAAGGCGAACTTGCCCGATGCCTGAGCGCGCGTCTTGATGCGCTGGGCCACGTCCAGCAGTGCCGGGTAGTCGCCAGCGGTATTGATCACAAACTGGAATGGCAAGCCCTCGCCAGTGCCGGGCAACGACGGCAGGTTGAAGCCGAAGATCTGCAGCCCGCTGATTTCCATGAGTTTGGCCTGCACCAGCGGCAGTAGCTCCATCTGTGTGCGTTCGCGCTCGTTCCAGGGCTTGAGCAAAAAACCACCGATACCAGTCTGCACGCCGTTGAAGCCGTTGATCTGAAACGACGAGTAATACTCGGGGAAGGCCTTGAACAGCGGTGTGAACTGGTCGGTGTAGGCGTTGAGGTAGTCGAGGTTGGCCGGTTGAGGCGAGCTGCTCATCATGAAAATCACCCCCTGGTCCTCGTTGGGCGCCAGTTCGTTCTGGGTGAATTTGAGCAGCACCGGGATCAGGCACAGGATGATCACGGCAAACACCAGCACCACCGGCCGGCTGTCGAGGGTGGCGTGCAGCACGCGCTGGTAGCGCCCTTTCAGGCGTTCGAACAGCTGGTCGAGGCGGTGGGCCAGGCCGCTCGGGTTCTGCTCCCGGCGCAGCAGCAGGGCGCACATCATTGGTGACAGCGTCAGGGCAACGATACCGGAAATGACCACCGCCCCGGCCAGCGTCAGGGCAAACTCCTTGAACAGCGCGCCGGTGAGCCCGGTGAGGAAGCCGATCGGTGCATACACGGCAGCAAGGGTGATGGTCATGGACACCACTGGCATGGCAATTTCGCGCGCGCCTTCCAGGGCTGCGTCGAACGGCGACTTGCCTTCTTCCATGTGCCGGTGAATGTTTTCCACCACCACAATGGCATCGTCCACCACCAGGCCGATGGCCAGCACCATGGCGAGCAGGGTCAGCAGGTTGAGCGAGTAGCCCATCATCTGCATGAAGAACAGTACACCGATCATCGACAGCGGTATGGTCACCACCGGAATCAGTACCGAGCGCAGGGCACCAAGGAACAGGAACACCACGACGATGACGATCAGCACCGCTTCGCCCAAGGTCTTGATCACTTCGTCGATCGAGGCCTGGATGAACCGCGTGGCGTCGTAGGCAATCGACACTTTCAATGCCGAGGGCAGCTGGCTTTCCAGCTCAGGCATGATGCGCCGCACTTCCTTGATGACATCCAGTGGGTTGGCGGCCGGGGTGGCCTTGATGCCGATATAGACCGACGGGGTGCCGTCGAACGAGCTGACCGTGTCGTAGTTTTCTGCGCCCATCTCGACCCGCGCCACATCCCCCAGCAGCACGCGGCTGTCACCGCTGGTCTTGAGCGGCAGGGCGGCGAACGCCTCGGCCGACTTCAGCTCGGTGCTGGCGTTGACGCTGGTGACCACGTATTCGCCCTTCACCTCGCCAGCGGCGGAAAGGAAGTTGTAGCGGCGTACGGCATTGGTCACATCGGTAGCCGAAAGGCCGAAGCCGGCCAGCTTCACCGGGTCCAGCCAAAGGCGCATGGCGAACACCTGGTTGCCGAGGATCTCCGCCTCGGCCATGCCCGGCAAAGTGGCCAGCTTGGGCTGGATAACACGTGACAGGTAGTCGGTGATCTGCGGGTTGCTCATTTCCTTGCTGTAGAAGCTGACGTACATCAGCGCCGAGGCGTCGGCAGCTTCCTTGCTCAGTACCGGGTCTTCTGAGTCCTGGGGAAGCTTGTTACGCACCTCATTGGCCTTGGCCAGCAGTTCGGTGAACAGCCGGTCGCTGTCGGCGCCAACGCGCGCGTAAATGGAAATGATCGAGAAGTTCTGCCGGCTCACCGAGGTCATGTAGTCAATCCCTTCGGCGCTGGCCAGGCTTTGCTGCAATGGCTGGGTGATATAGCCCTGAATGGTTTCGGCGTTGGCCCCGGGGTAGGCGGTGGTGACCGTGATCAGGGCGTTTTCCATTTGCGGGTACTGGCGGATCTGCAGCTTGTTCCAGGCTTGGAAGCCGAGCAGCAGAATCAGCAGGCTGACCACGCTGGCCAGCACCGGGCGGCGGATGAACGGGTCGGTGAACGCCATGCCAGCCTCCTGTCAGTCCTTGGCCGCCGCGCCCGGTTCGGGCTTGAGGGCGTTGTCCTGGCCAATGCGTATCGCGGCACCGGGTGTGAGTTTCAGCTGCCCGGCGGTGACCACCTGTTCCCCGGCCTGCAGGCCTTCGCTGACTACAACCACGCCGTCTCGGCGCTCGCCAGTCTTTACCGTGCGCTGTTCGGCGACCAGCTGGGGTTGGCCCTTGTCGTCGTACTCCGGCTTGCCGTCCTTGTCCTTTTTCGGTGAGGCGATATACACCGAGTTGCCATACAGGGTGTAGGTAATGGCGCTTTCCGGCACCACCACTTGTGGCTGCGGGTTGGGCAGCAGGATCAACAGGCTGGCGAACATGCCTGGCAGCAGTTTGCCGTCGGGGTTGGCCATGGTGGCACGTACCAGCAGGTTGCGCGTGGTTTCCTCGACCTTGGGGTTGATGGCGCTAAGGCTGGCGGGGAAGCGCTGGCCGGGGTAGGCGGCCACTTGCACCAGCACCTGCTGGCCCAGGCTCAGGCGTGGCAGGACCTGTTCCGGCACGTTGAAGTCTACGTACAGGCTGGACGTGTCTTGCAGGGTGGCGATCACAGCCCCGGCGGCCAGGTACTGGCCGATGTCCACCTGGCGGATGCCGATGGTGCCGCTGAAAGGCGCATTGATGCGTTTCTTGATCTTCTGCGCCTTAAGCTGCTCGACCACTGCCTGGTTGCGCCGGTACTGGGAGGAAAGGCGGTCGAACTCGCCGCGGGAGATGGCCGAATCGCCCACCAGCTGGCTGCCACGGCCGAAGTCGACCTTGGCCAGGCCCAGGTCGGCCAGGGCGGTACCGAGCAGGGCTGTTTCCTGATCGTCGTTGAGCTGCAAGAGCAGTTGCCCGGCCTTGACCTGCTGGCCTGAGTCGAAGTGCAGGGATTTGACGATGCCTTCCACCTCCAGGCTCAGATCCACACCCTGCAGCGCCTTGAGGCTGCCGACAGCGGGCAGGCGCTCTTGCCACGGGCGCTGTTCAGCCATGGCAGCCGCCACGGTGATAGGGGGCTTGGGGGCAGTGAACATCTGGATCTGCTGGTAGATCGAGAAGGCTTTGTAACCCCCCAGGGCCAGCACGATCAGCAGAACCACGGCCAACATGATGAGCATGCGGCGGCGCAGCATAGGTCCGGTTCCTTGGATGCAGTTGTTATTCGCTTCTACACGACAACGGGCGATCCTGCCCACGTGTGGATGGAGGAAGTATTGACTGTTTTTCCGGAGATGGGGGGGTGAAATGCCTGTGCCGGCCTCTTCGCGGCTAAAGCCGCTCCTACAGGGACTGTGTAGAACCCTGTGGGATCGGCTTTAGCTGCGTGAAGGCCAGTGAGTGCAACAGAACAATCAGACGAGATGCAGGTGGTTGTCCCAGAAGCCGGACGGCAGGTTCATCGGTTGCCCGACCAGTTCGGCCTTGCGGCAATCGTAGAACCGGCAGCGGCCCTGCCCGGAGGTGACGACAAAGCCGTCCTTCACCGCGCCAACGCCTGCGCAGTCGGGCATCGGGGCATCCAGCCGCACCGCGCCGCTGTCCAGGTCCCAGACGAACAGGCGGTTGGCCCGCGGTGCCGTCAGCGCCACCAGCCGCAGCTCGCTGTGGATGGCAACGCTTGCGGTGTATTGGGCCATGGCTTGCAGTTGCCGCTCTGGCACCGGGAAGGCCTTGAATGGCTCGCCCGGGCGCTTGATCGCCAGCAGCTCGGCAGTTTCATCGGCATCGCCCATGAACTGCTGGCAGGCGGCGATGGTGCCATCGCTGGCCACTGCCAGGTGTCGCACGCTGTTCATCTGCTGGGTCAGGGTTTCCTTGCTCAGCAGGGTGCCGTCGCGCTGCATCAGCACCAGGCTCGGTTGCATGGCGTCGAGGTTCATCTCGACACGGCTTTCGGCTTCGGTACGGATACCGCCGTTGGCCACGACCAGCGTTTCACCGTCAGGCAGCCAGGCAACCTCGTGCGGGCCGATACCGTGGGTCGGGATCTCACCGGTGTGCACCAGGCGTTCGCCTTCGAAACGGTACACGCCAAGCACACCGCGCCCGGGGTCGGTGGTGTCGTTCTCGGTGGCATACAGCCATTCGCCGCCTTTGTGCACGACGGCGTGGCCATAGAAGTGCCGGTTCGGCTGCGAGGTTACTGTTTGCAGCAGGCGCCCGTCACGCAGGTCGATCAGGTAGCTTTCGGTGCCTGGGCGGCGGGCGACGAACAGGGCGATGGGCAGCTCGGGGTGGTGGATGATGGCATGGCAACGCTGAGCGACCTGGGTGCTGAACACCTGTGTGCCGTCCAGGCGAAAACCTACGGCAAAGTGCTGGCCGTTGCCGTTGTCACGCGCCGAGAGCAGCAAGGGTTCGCTGCCTTTGTTGCGGAACAGGCTCCAGCCGCCCAAGGTGAGGGCACTGAGCAATACGCTACCGAGTTTGAGTGCCTGGCGTCGCAGCATGATCAGTCACCGTCGTTGGCATTGAAGCCCAGCTGGATGTTCAGCGCCTTGGCCAGATCGCCTTCGTGCAGGCGGTGGACGACGTTCAAGCTGTCGTAGATCTGGTTGAGGGTTTGCTGACCGGCGTCGTCGGCCAGCAGCTCACCGAGCGTTTTCTGGTTGTCGGCAAGCAACTTGAGCGAATTAGCGTAGGCGGCGTCGATCTTGTCCACCAGCGCTTTCTGATCGCTGGGCAACAGGCCGCGCAGGCCCTTGTTGTCTACCCCGACCCAGACAGCTTCGGCGGCCTTGAGGCTGGCCTGCAGGCTGTTCATCGAGTTGTGGCTGCGCCAGGC
The DNA here is from genome assembly GCF_046230975.1 of Pseudomonas sp. KCJK9058. Taxonomy (NCBI): domain Bacteria; kingdom Pseudomonadati; phylum Pseudomonadota; class Gammaproteobacteria; order Pseudomonadales; family Pseudomonadaceae; genus Pseudomonas; species Pseudomonas sp. KCJK9058. The sequence goes on along the minus strand of NZ_JBJJLR010000003.1, from coordinate 157,109 downwards.
CTCGGCCTGCAGCGGCTGCGGGATGCCCTTGCTCTGACGGCCCATCGGTGCGCCGAGCTTTTTCTTCAGGGTGTCCAGGGCGGTCACCTGGGCGCGCAGCAGATCGGCGATAGCCTCGTGGGAGTCGGCGTAGCGCTGGTTGGGGAACTTGGTCAACTGCGAGAGCATGCCGTCGGTGCTGTTCCAACCTTTGAGAATCTCCTCTGCCAGGGCTTTCTGGTGTGCGCCGATGGCCACCAGCAGCGGGCAGTAGCGGGCTTTCTGTTCGGCAGTGGCGATGTCCGGCTTGCTGTCGAACAGGATGTACTCATAGGCCGACAAGCCACGTACCACTACGCTGGACTTGCCCAAAGCCTCAGCATCAACCGGCTTGTCGCCGTTGACCAGCTGCTCGACCTGACGGCCGACCAGGTTTTTCTTGTCAGGCCAGAATTGGACCTGCCAGGCGCGGTTGCCTTCAGCCAGCGGGCCGACCAGTAGCGGTTGCAGCTCGGCCCAGGCTTTTTGTGCATTGAGGAAGTCGGCGCGGGCTTTGTCCAGGCTTTCCTTGCCTTCGCAATACGCCAGGGCACTGGCAGCCAGCGTACGATCGGCCTCGACCCAGCGGCTGTAGGTAGGCAGGATCACCTGGTTGGCGATGGCGGCGGAGGTCACTGCTTGCGGGTCTTGTGGCGAGCAGGCACCGAGGGCGAGTGCGGCGAGGCTGGTGAACAACAGTTTGGGTCGGAACATGCCCGGCTCCTTTGCGCGTTTAAAGTGAGTTCAGGAACGCCAGCAACGCGGCGCGCTGCTCGGCATCGAAAGTGAGTACGAAATTGCGTGCCGCCTCGGCTTCGCCACCGTGCCACAGCACGGCTTCAAGCAGGTTGCGGGCGCGGCCGTCATGCAGGAACTGGCTATGGCCACTGACCGTTTCGCTCAGGCCGATGCCCCACAGTGGCGGCGTACGCCAGTCCTGGCCGTTGGCGGCGAATTCGGTGCGCTCGTCGGCCAGCCCCGGGCCCATGTCATGCAGCAGCAAGTCGCTATAGGGGCGGATGACCTGGTTGGCCAACGCGGGTTCGGTGGCGTCCGCGGCGGTGGTGAACTGCGGTGTGTGGCAACCTTGGCAACCCGCCTGGTAGAACAGGTTCTTGCCCGCCAGTACCTGTGGCGAGCCGACGTCGCGGCGGGCCGGCACCGCCAGGTTGCGGGTGTAGAACGTGACCAGGCGCAGGATGTTGTCGCTGACTTCTTTCTCGCCATCGGCACCGTCGCCGTTGGGCGCAGCCAGGCAGCCGGTTTGTGCCGGAGTGCAATCGTCGTTGGGCAGCAGGGTGCTGGTCAGGCCCATATCGCCGGCAAAGGCGTGCACGTTCTGCTGGTTGACGTTGGGCTGCCCGGCTTTCCAGCCGAAGCGGCCGATCACTGTTTTGCCCTGGGCGTCGTCCCATACACGGTTGGCCCGCCCGCGGATGCCATCGCGGTTACGGTCGTCCGGGTCTTCGTTGGCCAGCAGGTCGGCTTCGGGGATCGCTTCAAGCAGGCCCAGGCCGATCATCGGTGGTGCCACCCGCGCAGAAAAGCGCGTGTCGGGGTGCATCACTCCATAGCCGAGCTGGGTGATTTGCAGGGCTGGCTTGCGCAGCTCGACCTGATGGCCGTCCTTGAATGACACGGTTTCGCGGGTGTAGCTCACCCGCACCTTGCCTTCGGGCGCCACGCCGGGAATGGCCATGTCCTGCAACTGGGTACCGTAGACAGGTTCTGGCACCACGCCGAGGCGCTCGATCACTTTGGCCAGGTAGGGTTGGTCGGGGATCGACAGGCGTACCAGCATACCCACCGCGTTGCTGTCGCCCGGCTCTGGCGGGTGGCCACGGCCATCGCGCACGTGGCAGTTCTGACAGGCGTTGGTATTGAACAGCGGGCCCAGACCATCACGCGCGGTGGTGGTTGACGGCGCGATCACCCAGGGGTTGCGAAAGAAGCTGTTGCCAACGGCGAAGTCCAGGCGCAGCGCTGGCGAGAGGTTGGCCGAGGGCAGGGAATAGGCATTGCGGTCGCTGCGCTGCACGGTCGCCTGGCCACCCGACAACGTTTCGCCGGGCTCGGCGTGAGTGAAACGCGGGGCGTCGTCACAGGCGGCCAAGGCCAAGGCCAGCAGCAAGGGAAGGAGTCGGGACAGCGACAAGGACATCGAGAATCCTGGGCGTGAGCGAAAAACCGGCGTGCAGCTTAGCAGGCCCAGGATCATTGAATAAGAGCAATTTGCGTTTGCTTGATGAAATCGCTGCCAGCGCGGTTGCTCAGGCCATATAGAGCATGAAGTGTCGGTTGACCAGGTTGACGATCAGGTTCTTGTTGCCGCCACCGCGATTATCGCCGATGACTTCGATGACGTCTTCGCTGGTGTACTCCATGGAGGAGGCGGTAATGCACTTGACCGCGTCCATGTGTGCAGGTTGCCAGTAATCCTGGAATAACCAGATGTTGGTGTCGGCAGACGGGCCGAGGATCAGGCGCAAGGCCTTGTGGTTCTCAGTCGATCTGCCGATCCACGGGATGGCCAGCGAGCCATTCCAGACGTGCTGGGCGCCGACTGCCAGGCTGTTGCTGCGGTTTTCACCGTCGATCAGGGTCAGGGTATAAGGCGTGTTATTGGCGATGGAGCGCAAGTAGGTGACGTTGGCCATGTAGTGTTTCCTTTCAATGTTCAGTTTTCGGGCGTGGCAACGGGCTGGTCGGGGCGCGATAGACATAGGCCGCGAGCAAGGTGATTTCGTTGAACGGAGGGTCGAGCTCGGCGGGATGAAAGCGTCCGAGCAGCTGCATCCCTTGGTCAATGGCGACTGCCTCGAACATACGGCGGTCGGTTTCGTTGGGGTCGTACAGGTAGATCTTGCCGGGGCGGGCAACTACCCGGCACATTTCCTCGGCCACATGCCGGGTGATCGGAGCGCCCATCAGCGTCACGTGAGGGACTGCATGGTCGTCGAGGGGAAAGTCCGGAGCATCGTATTCGTATACGACAATGAGGTTGGGAATGTGCCCGCCAGCGAACGGCCCGTTGGAGATGAGCTGGCCAGCCTTGTTCAGGTTGTACGCATCGTTGAATCCGGTGATGAGGTCTTCCCCATTCATGCGCTGGACGATTCGGCCTTCGCCCCAGACATCAAGAATCTGCAGCACTGTGCCTCCTGTTAGCTTTGATCGAAGGCCTACAGGATGAGCATCTGCATGCACGCCAGGCAGCGGGAAGCGTTTTACCCGGCAGCAAACGAAAACGCCCGGCACAAGGCCGGGCGTTTTCGATGAAGCGCTACAGCAGGATCAGAACTCGTGATCCGCAGTGTCCGGGTTCAGGTTGGCAATGCCCAGCTTGCCCGCGGCCTGCTCGATCGAGCCGGTCTGCTTGACCAGGGCGGCGATGGCGTCACGCACGATCTGGTTGCCGGCAGCGTTGTCGGCGGCGATCAGCTGGTCGTAGTGCTCGCCTTTGAGGGCGTGGTCGACGATCACCTGAAGCTTGGCCTCAGTGGTTTCCAGATCGGCCTTGAGGGCTGCATCGGCGGCCGGGTCAACCTTGGCGACCAGCGACGACAGGCTAGGGCCGGTCAGCTTGGTGCCGTCCGGGCGGGTGTACTCGCCCAGGTAGACGTTGCGGATGCCCTTGGCGTCGTAGAAGTGCGAATAGTGAGTATTGTCGCTGAAGCAGTCTTGCTCGTCTTCTGGCGAGTTGGCTTCCAGCGAAACTTTCATGCGCTCGCCAGCCAGTTCGCCCAGCGACAGGCTGCCCATGCCGAACAGCATCTTGCGCAGGCCGTCGTTGACAGGCTCGGCTTCCAGCTTGGCGCGGTAGTTGTCGGCGACGTTCGGTGCCCAGTTGCCGACCATCTCTTCGAGGTCGGTGACCAGCAGGTCGGTAACCGCTTTGAGGTAGGCGCGGCGGCGGTCGTTGTGGCCGCCGGTAGCGCCCTGGCCTTCCAGGTAGTCGGATGCCGGGCGGTTGCCAGCGCCAGGGCCGGTGCCGTTCAGGTCCTGGCCCCAGAGCAGGAATTCGATGGCGTGATAGCCCGTGGCAACGTTGGCCTCGGAGCCAGCCAGCTCGTTCAGGCTAGCCAGTTTTTCGGGGGTAATGTCCTTGACGTCGACCTTCTCTTCGCCCACCTGGATCTCGGTGTTGGCGATGATGTTGGCGCTGGCCCCCGGGTTGCCCAAGGCGTGCTCGTAGCTCTTGTCGACGTAGTCGATCAGGCCTTCGTCCAGGGGCCAGGCGTTCACCTGACCTTCCCAGTCGTCGATGATGGTGTTGCCAAAGCGGAAGGTTTCGCTCTGCAGGTACGGTACGCGCGCGGCGAACCAGGCTTCCTTGGCGGCTTTCAGGGTTTCGTCGTTGGGCTTGGCCAGGAACGCGTCGACTGCGCTCTGCAGCGTCTTGGCAGTGCTCAGCGAGTCGCTGTACACGGCGTAGACCATGTCGGTGTAATGCTTGACCACGGCTTTGCCGGCGGCTTCGTCGACAGCCCCTGGCGCAACAGCGGTGGTGGCGGCAGCAGGTGCCTGGGCTTGCGGCGCGGCGGCTTTTTCGTCCTTGCCTTCACCGCAACCGGCGAGGGCGATGGCAATGGCCAGCAGACTGGCGGAGGCCAGAGGCATTCGAATCATTATTGGTTTTCCTGCATCGTGTGGTTGGACCAAAGGGGTGGACCGTGCGCCGTGGCACGCGAAACTACAACATCATGCGAAAGATTTGCATTTGCTGTAAAGGGGCGGGCGCGCAATTCATGTAAATCAGGGGGCACGGCCTGTAACCGGGCAGGTGGCCTCAGGACACCGAAACCCGGTTGCGTTGCGCTTGTTTGAGGAAGTGGGTCAGTTCACGGGCCGAAAGGGGCTTGCTGTAGTGGTAGCCCTGGCCCTCGTGGCAACCCTGGGCAACGATGTAGGTTTCCTGCTCGGCAGTCTCCACGCCCTCGGCGATGACCTGCATCCCCAGGCTCTTGCCCAGCTGGATGATGGCGCGAACGATGGTGGCGTCGTCATCATCGTCGAGCAGGTCCTGAACGAAGCTCTTGTCGATCTTGATCTTGTCCAGTGGCAGCGACTTCAGGTAGCTGAGGGACGAGTAGCCGGTGCCGAAGTCGTCGATGGCAATCAGCGCCCCGGAGCGGCGCAGGCTCAACAGGTGCTGGGCGGCGGTGCTGATGTCTTCCATCAGGCCGGTTTCGGTGACTTCCAGTTCCAGGCTGCGCGGTGGTAGGCGATAGGCTTGCAGCAGGTTGTTGACCACCCGTGGCAGCTCGCTGTGGTGCAGTTGCACGGTAGACAGGTTGACCGCCATGCGCAGGTCGCTGAAGCCTTGGTCGTGCCATTCGCGCAGTTGCCGGCAGGCCTGGTCAAGCACCCATTCGCCGATGCTGATGATGCTGCCGTTCTGCTCGGCCAGGGGGATGAACTGGTCGGGTGGCACCATGCCCAGTTCCGGGTGCTGCCAGCGCAGCAGGGCCTCTACGCCAACCACCCGGTGGTCGCGGTAGCTGATCTGTGGCTGATACACCAGGTAAAGCTGGTTGCGGGGCAGGGCTTCACGCAGGTCCTTTTCCAGTTCGCGACGGCGACGCATCTCGCTGTCGACGCTGGCGATATAGAACTGGTAGCGGTTGCGCGAGCGGGCCTTGGCCAGGGTCATGGTCTGTTCGGCTTTCTGCAGCAGTTTTTCGGTGCTGTCACCGTCTTCGGGGAACAGGGTGATGCCGATGGTCGCGCGCAGGCGGATTTGCTCGTGGTCGAGGTCGAACGGTACTTCCAGGTCATCAAGGATGCTTTGCGCCAGTTCGGCAGCCTCGTAGGGCTGCTCGATATTGGCCTGTACCAGGGCGAACTGGTCGCCGCCCAGCCGCGCCAGAGCGCCCAGGCGGCCGCTGTGGGCGCGTAGTCGATCGGCCAGGGCCAGCAGCAACTGGTCACCGACCTGGTAGCTGAACTGTTCGTTGATACCCTTGAAGTCGTCCAGGCCAACGCACAGCACTGCCACACGGTGCTGCAGACGGCCGCCGTCGACGAGGATCTTGTCCAGTTGCTGCTGCAGTTGCTGGCGGTTGGGCAGGCCGGTAAGGAAGTCGTACTGGGCCATGCGTTGCAGGCTGTTTTCCGCCTCGTGGCGCAGATGGGTGTTGCGCTCGATCGAGGCCAGCAACTGGTTGGCGGTGTTCACCCACAGGCCCAGTTCGTTTTTCTCGTGGCCCTTGAGCAGCGGTATCTGGTGCTGGCTGGGGCGGTCAGGGTTGATCTGGGTGAGGTGCTCGATGATCTTCGACAGCGGTTTGGTCAGCAGCCAGTGGTAGACCAGGTAAAGCACCAGGCCCATGGCCATGGCCCGCAGCACGCCGGATATGAAGATGATCACCGCGTTGATCAGGAAATCTTTGCCGTAGGAGGAGGTATCGAGGGTAATGCTGAGGTCGCCGTAGTATTCGCTGTAAGGGCCACGGCCGACCAGTTGCGTGGTGTAGGTGCGCTCCTGGCCGAGGATGAGGTCGGTGAGCCAGCGCATGGACATGTCCTGCAGCGGGCGGGACTTTTCTGCCAGCATGGTTTCGTTGGGGTGGCCAATGGAGGCCATGCGCACTGATTCGTCCTGGAACAGGCCTTCCATGACCTGCATGCCCATTTCACGGTCGAGGCTGTAAACCGCCTGGGTCGAGGGATCGCGGAACATGTCGAGGATGCGCTGGGCATCGTTGTCCACGGCCTGGCGGGTCTTGTAGGTGTCATAGACGATTTGCGCACAGCTGAGCACGACGCCAACCGCCAACGCCGACAGCAGCACGACCCTGAGCAACTTGACCGACAAGCTGTTCCGCAATTCCAGCTTCAATGGGGTTTCCTTAATCCATGCGCATGGCATCATTTTGCCATCAACGATGACGATACACTACCGGCCGACCGTTAGCAGTGTATCGGTTGCCTGACCCCGCAACTTGAATGCGCTGTATCAATCTTCCAGAGGTTTGATGTTAGCGCGCTATGCGGGCTGAGCAAGCAAAACCGTGCCAGCCTGTTTGCGGCAACACAGGCACAAAAAAACCCGGCACATGGCCGGGTTTCTCGTTCAAGGCCGAATGACTCAGGCCTTGAAGGTCTTGCCTTCGAACTGCTCGGCAACGAAGGCCCAGTTGACCAGGTTCCAGAACGCCTCGACGTACTTCGGACGCAGGTTGCGGTAGTCGATGTAGTAGGCGTGTTCCCAGACGTCGCAGGTCAGCAGCGGGGTGTCGCCGCTGGTCAGTGGGCAGCCGGCGCCGATGGTGCTGGCCAGGGCCAGGGAACCGTCAGCTTTCTTCACCAGCCAGCCCCAGCCGGAACCGAAGGTGCCAACCGAAGTCTTGGTGAACTCTTCCTTGAACTTGTCGAAGGAACCGAAAGCGGCGTTGATGGCGTCAGCCAGTGCACCGGTAGGCTGGCCGCCGCCGTTTGGCGACAGGCAGTTCCAGTAGAAGGTGTGGTTCCAGACTTGAGCGGCGTTGTTGAAGATGCCGCCCGAAGAGCTCTTGACGATCTCTTCCAGGGTCTTGCCTTCGAATTCGGTGCCTGGGACCAGGTTGTTCAGGTTCACGACATAGGTGTTGTGGTGCTTGTCGTGGTGATACTCCAGGGTTTCCTTGGAGATGTGCGGCTGCAGGGCATCATGGGCGTACGGCAGCGGCGGCAATTCAAAAGCCATGGTGGATCTCCTGATTCAGGTCTGTTTGCGGTTTGCGCAAGGCCGATCACGGGCGGCCCGATAAGCGTCGGCGAGTCTGTACTCTTTGCGACGCAAGGGCTGGATCATAGCACCGGGCCCGGCGCATAACCACGCAACAAACATAGGGAATAGAGGTTCCGGAGGGGTTGGTCTGTGCCGACCGGCGGCTCGGCGTTGCGCGGGTGTTGCCTGCAAGACCGCGTGCCGCTCGATCTTGCCGTTGATGAATATGCCGCGCCCCGAGGTCAGTTGAAGATCAATTGCGCCGCCACCGCGAACATCATCACCGCCACCATCAGGTCGAGCATGCGCCAGGTCGCCGGCCGCGCCAGCCACGGTGCCAGCCACGCCGCGCCAATGGCCAGGGTCGAGAACCACAGCAGCGAAGCGCTGGCCGCACCGGCCACGTAGGCGCCAGGGGCGGACTGTTGGGCGCCCAGCGAGCCGATCAGCAACACCGTATCGAGGTACACGTGCGGGTTCAGCAGGGTCACCGCCAGGGCGCTGAGCAGTACGGCGCGACGTGAGCGAACGCCCTGGCCTTGCTGGTGCTGCAGGCTCTGCTTGGAGCAGGCACTGCGCAGCGCCTTGGCGCCGTACCAGATCAGGAACACTGCGCCGCCCCAGCGGGCGATTGCCAGCAAGGTCGGGTTGTGTGCCAGCACGGTGGCCAGGCCGAATACCCCGGCGGCCACGAGGATGGCGTCACAGACGATGCACAGCGCTGCCACCGGCAGGTGATGCTCACGGCGCAGGCTCTGGGCGAGGACGAAGGCGTTCTGGGCGCCGATGGCCATGATCAGGCCGAAGGCCACCAGCATGCCATTGAGATAGCTTTGCCACATGGCAGGGCTCTCCAAAAAGGGTCACGGAAGATGCTGGCCATTGTGATGTTCGGCGCTGTATAAGAAAAACAAATAAAGCTGATCGCCCATTAGGAAAATCGATGTTCGACTACAAACTGCTGGCTGCCCTCGCGGCCGTGATCGAACAAGGCGGTTTCGAGCGTGCGGCGCAGGTGCTGGGCTTGTCGCAATCGGCCATTTCCCAGCGCATCAAGTTGCTTGAGGCGCGGGTCGGTCAGCCCGTGTTGGTACGTGCCTCGCCGCCCGGCACGACCGAAGTCGGTCGGCAGCTACTCAACCATGTGCAGCAGGTGCGCCTGCTTGAACGCGACCTGCAGCGCCAGGTACCGGCGCTGGATGAAGAGGGCATGCCGGAGCGCCTGCGTATCGCCCTCAACGCCGATAGCCTGGCCACCTGGTGGGCCGGCGCGGTGGGCAACTTCTGCGCACAACAGAACGTGCTGACCGACCTGGTGGTTGAGGACCAGGAAGTGGGCCTGAAACGCATGCGTGCCGGCGAAGTGGCGGCCTGCCTGTGTGGGAGCGAGCGGCCGGTAGCCGGCGCACGCAGTTTGCCACTGGGGGCCATGCGCTACCGGGCATTGGCCAGTCCCGTGTTCATGGCGCGGCACTTCCCCCAAGGTTTTGTCGCCAGCCGCCTGGCCCGTACGCCAGCGATCGTGTACGGCCCGGACGATTTCCTGCAGCATCGCTACCTGGCATCGCTGGGCATAGAGGGTGGTTTCCTGCACCACCTGTGCCCTTCATCCGAAGGCTTCCTGCGCATGACCGAGGCCGGGTTGGGATGGGGCCTGGTGCCCGAACTGCAGGCCCGGGAGCAACTGGCCAGTGGGCAATTGGTGGAAATCTGCCGCGATACCCCTATCGATGTGCCGCTGTACTGGCATCATTGGCGCAATGGCGGGCAATTGCTCGCGCAACTGACCGACCACCTGCGGCACACCGCACAGCATTGGCTGGTGCCCTTGTAGCCGTGGCTGGCGTCAGTTGCATCTGAAATCTGGCAAGACGGAGTGTTACATGCGAATTCTGGTCACCGGCGCGAGTGGCTTCATTGGCGGGCGTTTTGCGCGTTTCGCCCTGGAGCAAGGCCTGGACGTGCGCGTCAGCGGCCGCCGTGCCGAAGGGGTCGAGCATCTGGTCAAGCGTGGCGCACAGTTCATCCCGGGTGATCTGGGTGACGCCGAGCTGGCCCGGCGTTTGTGCCAGGGTGTCGAAGCCGTGGTGCATTGCGCTGGCGCGGTGGGTAACTGGGGGCGCTATCAGGATTTCTACCAAGGCAACGTGGTGGTGACCGAGAACGTGGTCGAGGGCTGCCTGAAAGAGCACGTACGGCGCCTGGTGCATCTGTCTTCGCCGTCGATTTACTTCAATGGCCGTTCGCGTCTGGACGTCCGTGAAGACCAGGTACCGCGTCGCTTCCACGATCACTATGGGCAAACCAAGTACCTGGCCGAGCAGAAAGTGTTCGGTGCCCAGGAGTTCGGCCTGGAAGTGCTGGCGCTGCGTCCGCGCTTCGTTACCGGTGCGGGCGATGCCAGTATCTTCCCGCGGCTGATGCAGATGCAGCGCAAAGGGCGTGTGGCGATCATCGGCAACGGCCTGAACAAGGTCGATTTCACCAGTGTGCACAACCTTAACGAGGCGCTGCTAAGTGCATTGTTCGCTGATGACCGGGCGCTGGGCCAGGCTTACAACATAAGCAACGGCCAGCCACTGCCGCTGTGGGACGTGGTCAACTACGTGATGCGCCAGATGCAGCTTTCCCAGGTGACCCGCTACCGTTCCTATGGCCTTGCCTATAGCCTGGCCGCGCTCAACGAGGCGGCCTGCATGTTATGGCCAGGGCGCCCGCAACCGACCTTGTCGCGCCTGGGGATGCAGGTGATGAGCCGTGATTTCACCCTGGATATCAGCCGTGCCCGGCAGTACCTGGACTACCAACCCAAGGTCAGCCTGTGGACGGCGCTGGATGAATTCTGCGGCTGGTGGAAGCATTTGCCGCCCGGCTGACAATGGTCATCAATGCGCCGCGCTGGCGGTTTATACTCGTGCCTCTTTGTGACTACCGCGGTTGAATGTATCCATGCGTAACCATGCTCACGATGACTTTGATGACGTGCCTGCCTTGCGGGCGGGCACCGTTGATGATGACGAACTGATGCCGGCGCATGTGATGCGCAGCCGCCAGAAAGCCGCCCGCGGGGCTAGCACGGCGCCGTTGTGGGCGTTGATCGGTGCCGCGTTCATCGCGTTGGCGGGCCTGGGTTGGTGGAGCTTTCAGCAGATCTCGCTGATGGAGCAGCAACTGGTGGCGACCCAGGAAAGCTTTGCCCGCATCAGTGAAGAGGCGGCTGGCCGCCTTCAGGCGATCAGTGGCAAGGTGGCGGCCAGTGAGTCTGGCGCCACTACCAGCAGTGAGGCATTGAAGCTACAGCTGCGCCAGTTGCAGCAGGGTGTTGCCGGGCAGACCGGCGACCTGGGCAAGCGTCTGGAGCAGGTGCTGGCCGATACCCGAGAACAGCAGAAGGCTGTGACCGAGCTGCAAAGCCAGTTGCAGGCGCAACTGAAGCTGGTGAATGGCGAGTTGGCGGCGCTGCGTTCGGGCCAGGTCGATGGTGGCAAGCTGGATGCCCAGTTCAAGAGCCTGAGCGAGCAGGTTGCCGCGCTGAAAGCCTCACAGGTGGATGGCGGCCAGCTGGACGGCCAGCTCAAGAGTTTGGGTAGCGAGGTGGCGGCCTTGAAGAAACAGGGCAACCCGAGCGCTGAGATTCAGAGCCTGCAGCAGGACATGCTGGTGTTGAAGAGCCAGGTCGACAACCGCCCGGCCGCGGCGTCATCCAGTGGTGCTTCGGTGCAGGAGTTCGATGCCTTCCGTGCGCAGATGACGCGTAACCTGAATACGCTGCAGAGCCAGATTCAGAACCTGCAGCAACAGATCAACGCTCGGCCGTGACGCCGCAGGGGAGGGCGTTGCCCTCCTATCGCGACACAAGGCCGCTCCCACTATGTACGGTGTACGCCGATTGAGCTGCGCCCCGGCAATCTTGATTACAACCGCGGGTAATCGATGTACCCCACCGGCCCCTTGCCATAGAAGGTTTCGGGATGTGCCTCGTTCAACGGCGCATCCGCTGCCAGCCGTGCCGGCAGGTCGGGGTTGGCGATGAATGGCACACCAAACGCCACGGCATCCGCTTTGCCACTGGCCAGGGCCGCGTTGGCACTGGCCTTGTCGAACCGCTCGTTGACGATGTACAGGCCACCGAATGCCTCTTTGATCAGCGGCCCGATGCTGTCGTCGGCTTCCCGCTCCCGCGAGCAGATGAAGGCGATGCCGCGCTTGCCCAGCTCTCGGGCCACATAGGTGAAGGTCTCGGCGCGGTCGGCGTCGCCCATGTCATGGGCGTCGGCTCGCGGTGCCAGGTGCACACCTACGCGCTGCGCGCCCCACACTTCAATGGCCGCATCGGTCACCTCCAGCAGCAGGCGCGCGCGGTTTTCCAGCGAGCCACCGTAACGGTCGGTGCGCTGGTTGGTGCTGCTTTGCAGGAATTGGTCGAGCAGGTAACCGTTGGCGCCATGGATCTCCACACCATCGAAACCGGCAGCCTTGGCATTTTCGGCACCGCTGCGGTAGGCCTCGACGATGTCGTTGATTTCTTCGGTTTCCAGCGCCCGCGGGGTAGGGTAGTCACTCAGCGGGCGCACCAGGCTCACATGGCCCTTGGGCTGGATCGCGCTGGGGGCCACAGGCAGTTCGCCATTCAGATAGCTGGGGTGGGAGATACGACCCACGTGCCACAGCTGCAGGAAGATGCGACCGCCCGCGGCATGTACGGCCTTTGTCACATTGTTCCAGCCACGTACCTGTTCATCGTTCCAGATGCCAGGGGTATCTGGGTAGCCGACGCCCATTGGGCTGACCGAAGTGGCCTCGCTGAGGATCAGCCCGGCGCTGGCACGTTGTACGTAGTATTCGGCCATCAGCGCATTGGGCACACGGCCCTCATCGGCACGGCAGCGGGTGAGCGGGGCCATGATGATACGGTTGGGCAGTTGCAGGTCGCCCAGTTTGATCGGATCGAAAAGCGTGGTCATTGTGGTTACCTGCCTTGTCAAAGTGCTTGGCGTAGTTGTTCGAGGAACGCCTGGATGGTGGCTTCGTCGCGTTTGAAGAAGTGCCATTGGCCAATCTTCTGGCTGCTGATCAGCCCGGCGCGCTGCAACGTGGCCAGGTGGGCAGAGACGGTCGACTGCGACAGGCCGCAGCGTTGGTCGATTTGCCCCGCACACACACCGTTTTCGGTGCTGTGGTACTGGTCCGGAAACTGGGTTGCCGGGTCTTTCAGCCAGCTGAGAATTTCTCGCCTGACCGGGTGGGCCAGTGCTTTTATGATTTCGTCGAGATCGAGTGGCATGGTTTGAGGCTCGTTGTAGCGGTATATCGCGATAAGCCGAAATATAATTCGCTGAATTCCGATATACAAATACGAAGGCGTTCTGAGCTGAGCACGAATCGATATATCGCGTTATAACGATATGCTGGGTGGCGATGCTAGACTGCGCTCATGAACTACCTCGCACACTTGCACCTGGGCGGCGCGGCGCCGCAACAACTGCTTGGCAGCCTGTATGGCGACTTTGTCAAAGGCTCCTTGGAAGGGCGCTTTCCGCCTGCGCTGGAGGCGGCCATCCGGCTGCACCGGCATATCGACAGTTACACTGACCAGCATCCGTTGGTGCTGGCGGCTCTGGCACGTTTTCCGCGCGAGCGGCGGCGCTTTGCCGGCATCGTCCTGGATGTGTTTTTCGACCATTGCCTGGCACGGCACTGGGGCAACTACGCCGATCAGCCGCTGGAGCAGTTCACTGGCGCGTTTTATCGGGTATTGCTGGCAGAGCCCGAGCTGCCTGGGCGGCTGGCGCGGATTGCGCCGTTCATGGCAGCGGATGACTGGCTAGGGGCGTATGGCGATTTCGACACGCTGGAGCAGGTGTTCAACGGCATTGCCCGGCGCTTGTCACGGCCTGAGGGGATGGCCGGGGTGATGGTGGAACTGGAGCGACTGTATGAGCCGCTGCTGGCGGATTTTCGCGAGTTCTACCCGCAGTTGCAGGCGTTTGCGGCGGTAGGGCGGATGTCTGACAGTTAGAGGTGTGTGGGTGATACTGGCCCCTTCGCGGGTAAACCCGCTCCTACGGGCAATGCGCTCGGTGTAGGAGCGGGTTCACCCGCGAAAGGGCCAGAACAGGCAGTACACGCATTCAGGCAGCCCGCGCCTGTCGACGTGGCGCCATCTCCACGTCTTCAACCCCAAACAGCGCCAGGTGAATCGCCTGTTGCGCCTGCAATGCCAGCACCGCACGTTCCTTGCCCACGCTACCTATTGGCTGCAGCAGGTGGATGCACACCTCGCCCCGCGGCTGGGCGAACAGGCGCATCAGGTGCGACACCAGGTCGTCCTCACCAATGAACGGCGCTACCGGGTCGATCTGGCCATCACGCCGGTACTGGATAGCGACTGGCTGCACTGCCACGCCACGGTCGATGGCACCTGCCAGCAGGCGGCCATGAAAGGTGCGCAACGAGCGGCCGCTGGTAGTGGTGCCTTCGGGGAATATCAGCAGCGGGCGGGCCAGCCCCAGTTGCCCGGCGATCTGTTCGCGCAGGCGCTGACTGTCGCCACCACCACGGCGAATGAACAGCGTGCCGGCCTTTTCCGCCAGCCAGCCGGCCACCGGCCAGTGGCGCACTTCGGCCTTGGACAGGAAAGACAGCGGCGTGAGCATGCCAAGCAGGGGGATGTCGGTCCAGGAAACATGGTTGCTGACCCACAGCATCGGTCGCTGTGGAAGTTCGCCAACTACCTTCACGTCGAAGGGCAGGGCGGCGACCAGGCGCTTCATGAACAGGCAGGTCCAGCGCTGGCGCCGTTCGATCGGCGCCTTGAAGCCCAAGCGTTCGCCCAAGGCGATAATGCTGGCCATCAGCATGCCCTGCGCCAGCACCAGCAGCAGTCGGATGAGGCGGGCCAGTACCCGCAACTTCGGCATCAGACCGCCGCCTTGAAGTGGCGGGCGTAGCGTGGGCACAACTCGTCGCGTTTGAGCAGGATGAACACGTCTGCCACCTGGAAGTCTTCGTCCCAGCATGGCTCGCCGCAAATCTTCGCGCCCAGGCGCATATAGGCCTTGAGCAGCGGTGGCATTTCGGCAATGACGTTATTGGGCAGGGCCAGTTTCGGCAGCGGGTTCTTCGGCTCGGCACGCAGGTGTTCGGTGCACAGGTAACGTTCACGCAGGCGCTGCATCACTGCATGGGCCTGCACGCCGCCGTCCTGCATGGGGATACTGGCACAGCCCATCAGATAGCTGTAGCGGCCCTCGTTGAGCACCTCGGCCAGTTCGCCCCAGAGCACGGCGATGGTACCGCCGTTGCGGTAGTCGGGGGCGACGCAGGTACGGCCCAGTTCGAGGATTGGGCCTTGCAACTGCAACAGGCCGTGCAGGCTGAATTCTTCTTCGCTGTAGAAACGGCCCAGGCTACTGGCGGCCTGGTGATCGAGCAGGCGGGTGGTGGCAACCAGTTCGCCGGTGCTCAGGTCGCGTACACCAATGTGGCGGCAGTGCACATCGTAGTCGTCCATGTCCAGGCCCTGCTCGGCACCTTTGAGCTTGGCCTTGAATTCTGCGCTGAATACGGTGTAGCGCAGAGCCTGGGCTTCTTGCAGCGCCGCGGCGCCAACCAGGCGTTCGGCTTGCAGACGGCGTTCGGTGCTGTAGTCGCCAGCGGTAGCGATCCGAGTCATTACGAGTCTCCATAAGCCAGCCAAGAAGGGTTGCGGCCGGTCGGCTTTGTTGTGCAAAGTCAGCCTAGGTAGACCCAGTGTCACCCCTGTGAATGTTTGGTGATGCTTGCGTGACACACCCTGAGCCTTAACTGAAAGCCCTCCAGCAAGGAGCTGTTCCATGGCCTGGTTGCAACGACTCAACGATCCGCTTCGCCTCGCGCCGACAGGCACCCTGGGCGAAACCTACGCCGCGCTGCTTGAGCGCCTCGGCCCGGTTGCCCCGTTCGAATTGGCGGTACTGGGTGGGCGTGCAATGGCCACCCCGGGCCTGGCCTTCCTGGTGGGTTACCAGGCTGCCCTTCGCGTGCTGTGGCCCAGTGCGCCGCACAGCCTTGGCGCCTTGTGTGCCACCGAGCGGCGCAGCGTGCGGCCGGCAGACATGCACACACGGCTGGACGCTCTGCGGCTGTCGGGCTGCAAAGACTTCGTTACCGCAGGCCTGGAGGCGGAGTGGTTGCTGGTGGCAGCGCGTAGCGAAGCGGCTGGCGCGGCGCCGCAATTGAGCCTGGCGGTGGTTTACCCCGGGGAGCCTGGGGTGACACTGGAGCCATTGCCGACCCTGCCGCTGATGCCGGAAGTCGGGCACGGCCGACTGCTGCTGGAGCAGGCATCGTGCGAGTTGCTGGCCGGTGACGGCTGGGATGCCTACGTGAAGCCGTTCCGTTCGCTGGAGGATTTGTATGTGCTCACGGCGCTGACCGCTTGGTTGTATGGCGTTGGGCAGGAGTGCGCTTGGCCGCAGGGGCTTCGCCTGCAGTTGCTTGGGCTGTTGGCCGGCTGCGCCGAGGGTAGCCGGCAGTGTGCCGATAGCACGGGTTGTCACTTGTTGCTGGGCGGGTTGTTTGCACAGTTCCAAGCGTTGCGGGGGGAGATCGATGCGGCGTTGGCGACAGGGCCGGGGCATTGGGCGCACATCTGGCAGCGTGACCAAGGGGTGATGGCGCTGGCGGCGTCGGCACGGGAGAAGCGGCTGAACAAGGCGTGGGTTGCTGCGGGATTGTCATGAATGGCTGACAGGTTTGTGTGAACCGATGAGCCGCGGCGTGGTACCTGTGGGGGCGGGGTTAGGTGCAAAGCGGCCGGTACTGGCAGCAGAAAACCTGAAAGACATGTCCTTTTATCGCGCTTGATCCCCGCAAATCCCAGCCGTTGACGTATCATTGGCCGCCTGACGGCAACCCCTCCAGGATCGCTTGCGCATGCTCGCCCTTCTTATCCAGACCCTGAACATCACGGCACCGGTTTTCGCCATGCTGTTCATGGGCGTCCTGCTCAAACGCATTCACTTGATCGACGACAACTTCAACCGCGTCGCCTCGCAGCTGGTATTCAACGTCTGCATGCCGGCGCTGCTCTTCCTCGGCATCTACCACGCCGACCTGGCCGCAGCGGTCAAGCCCGGTGTCATCCTGTATTTCATCGTCGCCACCCTGGCCGGTTTCGCCCTTGCCTGGGGCATGGCCATCTGGCGCAGCCCGATGGCCGACCGAGGCATCTATACCCAGGGCGCCTTCCGCGGCAACAATGGTGTGATCGGCCTGGCCCTGGCCGCCAGCCTGTACGGTGACTATGGTATTTCCCTGGGGGCGGTGCTCGCAGGCCTGGTCATCCTCATGTACAACTCGCTGTCAGCGGTGGTTCTGGCGGTGTACAGCCCGGACCTCAAGTCCGACCCGTGGAGCATCTGCAAGAGCATTTTCAGCAACCCGCTGATCATCAGCGTGCTGGTGGCCGCGCCGATGGCTTACGGCCAGGTGCCATTGCCCAACTGGCTGCTGACCTCAGGCGACTACCTGGCACAGATGACCCTGCCGCTGGCGCTGATCTGTATCGGTGGCACGCTGTCGCTGGCAGCGCTGCGTAACTGTGGCCGGCTGGCCATCGATGCCAGCCTCGTGAAAATGCTCTGGCTGCCGCTGCTCGGCACCCTTGGGGCCTGGTTGTGCGGGTTTCGCGGGGCGGAACTGGGCATCCTGTTCCTGTACATAGGCAGCCCGACCGCTGCGGCCAGCTACGTGATGGCGCGGGCGGCCAACGGCAATCATGAACTGGCCGCGTCGATCATCGTGATTACCACGCTAATGGCGGCGATCACCACCAACATTGGTATTTTCATCTTGCAGTGGGGCGGATGGATCTAGATCCTTGACTGCAAATAACAGCAACAACACTGCCTCACTGAGCTAAAGGACACTTCATGCAAGACCAGAGCACGCCCGAGCGGTTACAGCGCGGGCTGAAGAATCGCCATATCCAGCTGATCGCGCTGGGCGGGGCCATCGGTACCGGGTTGTTCCTGGGCATTGCCCAGACCATCCAGTTGGCCGGCCCCTCCGTGTTGCTGGGCTACGCCATCGCCGGCCTGATGGCCTTCCTGATCATGCGCCAGCTGGGTGAAATGGTGGTGGAAGAGCCGGTCGCCGGCAGCTTCAGCCACTTCGCCCACCAATACTGGAGCGAGTTCGCCGGCTTTGTCTCAGGCTGGAATTACTGGGTGGTGTACGTGCTGGTCGGCATGGCCGAGCTGACGGCAGTCGGTATCTACGTGCAGTACTGGTGGCCGGACTTCCCCACCTGGGCCACGGCGGCGATCTTCTTCGTGGTGATCAACCTGATCAACCTGACCCAGGTGAAGGTCTATGGCGAGATGGAGTTCTGGTTCGCCCTGGTCAAGGTAGTAGCCATCGTCAGCATGATCGGCTTTGGTGCCTGGTTGCTGGGCAGCGGTCATGGTGGCCCGGATGCCAGCGTGGCCAACCTGTGGCAGTACGGCGGCTTCTTCCCTAACGGCGTCACGGGTCTGGTAATGGCCCTGGCGGTGATCATGTTCTCGTTCGGTGGCCTGGAGTTGGTCGGCATCACGGCTGCCGAGGCTGACAACCCGCGCGAGAGCATCCCCAAGGCCACCAACCAGGTGGTGTACCGCATCCTGATTTTCTACATCGGTGCCTTGGCAGTGCTGTTGTCGCTGTACCCGTGGCAGAAGGTGGTGCAGGGCGGCAGCCCGTTCGTGATGATCTTCCACGAACTGGACAGCGACCTGGTGGCGACCATCCTCAATATCGTGGTGCTGACGGCTGCGCTCTCGGTGTACAACAGCTGTGTGTACGCCAATAGCCGTATGCTGTTCGGCCTGGCCAGCCAGGGCGATGCGCCGCGTCAGTTGCTGAAGGTGAGCCGTAGCGGCGTACCGCTGACTGCGCTGGCCGTGTCGGCTTTTGCGACCGGCCTGTGCGTGCTGATCAATTACCTGATGCCGGGCGGGGCCTTTGGCTTGCTGATGGCGTTGGCAGTGTCCGCGTTGGTGATCAACTGGGCGAGCATCAGCATTACCCACCTCAAATTCCGCAAGGCCAAGCTGGCCGCCGGGATCACCCCCTTCTACAAAAGCCTGGGGCACCCACTGACCAACTACCTGTGCCTGGCGTTCATCGTGCTGATCCTGGTGGTGATGTACCTGACGCCGCCGATTCGCATCTCGGTAATGCTGATCCCGGCATGGATCGCTGTGCTGTGGGTGGCCTTCAAGCTGAAGAAGGCTCGCCAGGCCAAGGGCTGATCGGGTTTGTTCGTAAGGGGTATGCCGTTAGGTTTTCGGCGCCTGTGAGATCGAGCGCCGCCCGCGCGGCGCTTCGCCGGTAAACCCGCTCCTACGTTTGTTTCGGGGCAGTCCGTTCTGTGCCAGGCGCGCGCGACCGCCTTGTTTGTACGACGCGATATCGAGGTATGCGCCAAAGCGTTCGCGCGCAAATCCCACAGGAATAATTGGCCCGAAACAAACGTAGGAGCGGGTTTACCCGCGAAGCGCCGCGCGGGCGGCGCTCGATCTCACAGGCGATGAAAGCCTAAAGGCATGCGTCTGCGGCCCTGACGCGTGCCCCTTCCATGCCCCTCAATGCTGCCTCCGCCAGGCACGCACAGTGGTGTACAGCAACACCGCAGCGAGCACCGGCAGTACATAGAACAGCATCAATCGCTCCAGGCGGCCAGCCAGCGGCATACCCATGGTAAAAGCCGCCACATGAAGGCCGTAGGCCAGGTACAGGCAAAGAAACACCAGGCCTTCGGCGCGAGTGATGCGGTAACCGGAATAGAACACTGGCAGGCTCAGGACAGCAACGCCGAGCATTACAGGCAGATCGAAAGACAGCGCGTTAGGCGAGATCGACAGGGGTTCCGGGGTGATCAGTGCGGTCAGGCCCAGTACGGCCAGCAGGTTGAACAGGTTGCTGCCGATCACCGTGCCCACGGCGATCTCCCGTTCGCCACGCAAGGCGGCGATCAGCGCAGCGGCCAGTTCCGGCATGGAGGTGCAGATGGCGACGACCGTCAGGCCGATAATACGCTCGGACAGGCCCAGGTCGGTGGCGACCTCGATGGCAGCTTCCAGTAGCAAGTGGCCCGCCAGGCTCAGCAGGCCAAGGCCGACCAGTATCTGCAGCAGCGTACCTGACCAGAAGCGCCCGGCCCCGGACCTGGCGGCGTCCGGGGCCGGGTAGGTGCGTGCGTAATGGCGCGACTGATGCCAGAGCATTGCCAGGTAACCGGCCAGCCCCAGCAATAGCAGTGCCCCTTCCACCCTACCCAGGTGGGCATTGGCGGACAGTGCATACACCAGCCCGCTGGCGACGATCATCAAGGGAAGATCCAGGCGCACCAGCTGACGAGACACCCGTAGCGGGATGATCAGCGCGGCCAGGCCGAGAATGACCAGCACGTTGAAGATGTTGCTGCCGATCACGCTGCCTACTGCCACATCCGGCGCGCCCTGGTAGGCAGCCTGCAGGCTTACGGTCAATTGTGGCGCGGTACTGCCGAAGGCCACCAGGCTCAGGCCTATGATCAGCGGGCGAACGTGCAGGCGTTGCGCCAGGCGCAAGGCGGAGCGCACCAATAGCTCGGCGCCACCGATCAGCAACAACAGGGCAACGCCCATTTGCAGCAGGCTAAAAGTGGGGAGGGTGGCCAGGTCGAAAATGGTCGGACTCCTGTCGCGTCAGTCGCTAAGCCCTTGTACGCGCACGCGCGCTGTTCCGCTACGGAGCATACCGATTTTTTCTGCTGCTGCGCGAGACAGGTCGATCAGGCGGCCGCGGGTGTGCGGGCCACGGTCGTTGATGCGTACCACCACACTGCGCTGGTTGGCCATGTTGGTCACCCGTACACGTGTGCCGAACGGCAGGCTGCGGTGTGCGGCGGTGAGGCCGTGCTGGTTGAACGGTTCGCCACTGGCGGTGCGTTTGCCATGGTGGCGCGAGCCGTAGTAGGAAGCGGTGCCCGTCTGGTCGTAGCCGCGCGGGTCGATGTCATGGCTGGCGCAGCCGGCCAGGAAAGAAAACAGGGCGAGGGTGCCGAGGGAACGTTTTAGCAAGTCAGGTGCTCTCCGGTGCGACCATTCGCGGGTAAACCCGCTCCTACAGGGAAAACGCTGGCTTGTGTAGGAGCGGCTTCAGCCGCGAACGAGGGCGAAGCCCTCGCAGCATTACAGGGGTAAAACCATCACCCTTCGAGCTTGGCCTTGAGCAATTGGTTCACCTGCCCCGGGTTGGCCTTGCCTTTGGAAGCTTTCATGGCCTGACCGACGAAGAAGCCGAACATCTTGCCGCGCTTGGCCTCATCGGCTGCGCGATATTGTTCGACCTGCTCGGCATTGGCTGCCAGCATTTCGTCGAGCATCTTGTCGATCGCACCCGTGTCGGTAACCTGTTTCAGGCCTTTGCTCTCGATGATGCTGTCGGCATCGCCTTCACCGGCGGCCATGGCCTCGAACACGGTCTTGGCAATCTTGCCGCTGATGGTGTTGTCACGAATGCGCAGCAGCATGCCGCCCAGTTGCGCAGCGCTGACCGGCGCCTGATCGATTTCGACACCCAGCTTGTTCAGCAGGCTACCCAGTTCGACCATGACCCAGTTGGCCGCCAGCTTGGCATCACCACCGATCTTCACCACTTCTTCGAAGTAGTCAGCCTGTTCGCGGCTGGAAGCCAACACGTTGGCGTCGTAGGCCGACAGACCGTACTGAGTCTGGAAGCGTTCGACCTTCTGTGGCGGCAGCTCCGGCAGGCCGGCGCGAATGGTTTCGAGGAAGCTCTCCTCGATGACCACCGGCAGCAGGTCGGGGTCGGGGAAGTAACGGTAGTCGTTAGCTTCCTCTTTGCTGCGCATGGAGCGGGTTTCGTCCTTGTTCGGGTCGTACAGGCGTGTTTCCTGCACGACTTTGCCACCGTCTTCGATCAGGTCGATCTGGCGCTGGATTTCGCTGTTGATCGCGCGCTCGATGAAACGGAACGAGTTGACGTTCTTGATTTCGCAGCGAGTGCCGAACTCGGTCTGGCCTTTCGGGCGGATCGATACGTTGCAGTCGCAGCGCAGCGAACCTTCGGCCATGTTGCCGTCGCAGATGCCCAGGTAGCGCACCAGCGCGTGGATTGCCTTGACGTAAGCCACGGCTTCCTTGGCGCTGCGCATGTCAGGCTCGGAGACGATTTCCAGCAGCGGGGTGCCGGCACGGTTCAGGTCGATGCCGGTGGAGCCGCTGAAGTCTTCGTGCAGGCTCTTGCCGGCGTCTTCTTCCAGGTGCGCGCGGGTTACGCCGATGCGCTTGATGGTGCCGTCTTCCAGCGCGATGTCCAGGTGGCCCTTGCCGACGATCGGCAGGTCCATCTGGCTGATCTGGTAGCCCTTGGGCAGGTCGGGGTAGAAGTAGTTCTTGCGTGCGAACACGTTGCGCTTGCCGATTTCGGCATCGATGGCCAGGCCGAACATGCACGCCATGCGCACGGCCTCCTCGTTCAGCACCGGCAGTACACCGGGCATGCCCAGGTCAACCAGGCTGGCCTGAGTATTCGGCTCGGAGCCAAAGGTGGTAGCGCTGCCGGAGAAGATCTTCGACTGGGTGGCGAGCTGAGTGTGGATTTCCAGCCCGATCACAACTTCCCATTGCATGTGTGAATTCCTCAGAAGCCGTTGGGGGCGCGGGTATGCCAGTCGGTCACCTGTTGGTAGCGGTGCGCGACGTTGAGCAGGCGGCCTTCCTGGAAGTAGGGCGCCAGCAGTTGCACGCCGACCGGCAGGTCGTCGACGAAGCCCGCAGGCATCGACAGGCCAGGCAGGCCCGCCAGGTTGGCGGTGATGGTGTAGACGTCTTCGAGATAGGCGGCAACCGGGTCGCTGCTCTTGGCGCCAAGCTTCCAGGCCGGGTTTGGCGTGGTCGGGCCGAGAATCAGGTCGACATCGTTGAAGGCGGCCATGAAATCGTTCTTGATCAGGCGGCGGATTTGCTGCGCCTTCACGTAATAGGCGTCGTAGTAGCCGGCCGACAGGGCGTAGGTACCGACCATGATGCGGCGCTGTACTTCAACGCCGAACCCTTCGCCGCGTGAGCGCTTGTACAGGTCGGTGAGGTCTTTCGGCTCTTCACAGCGGTAGCCGAAGCGTACGCCGTCGAAACGCGACAGGTTGGAAGAGGCTTCAGCCGGGGCGATCACGTAGTAGGCCGGAATGGCATGCTGCATGTTCGGCAGGCTGATTTCCTTGACCACTGCGCCGAGCTTTTCCAGCTCTTTGACGCTGGCCTGGACCAGGTCGGCGATGCGTGGGTCTAGACCGGCACCGAAGTACTCTTTCGGCAGGCCGATGCGCAGGCCCTGCAGCGAAGCGTTCAGGCTGGCGCTGTAGTCCGGCACCGGTTCTTCGATGCTGGTGGAGTCCTTGGCGTCGAAACCGGCCATACCTTGCAGCAGCAGCGCGCAGTCCTCGGCGGTGCGGGCCAGTGGGCCGCCCTGGTCGAGGCTGGAGGCGTAGGCGATCATGCCCCAGCGCGACACACGACCGTACGTCGGCTTGAGGCCGGTGAGGTTGGTCAGTGCCGCTGGCTGGCGGATCGAGCCGCCGGTGTCGGTGCCCGTGGTGGCGGGCAGCAGGCGCGCGGCCACAGCAGCGGCCGAACCACCGGACGACCCGCCCGGAACGTGCTCGAGGTTCCACGGGTTCTTCACCGCGCCGTAATGGCTGGATTCGTTGGCCGAACCCATGGCGAACTCGTCCATGTTGGTCTTGCCCAGGGTGACCATGCCGGCTTCGGCCAGCTTGGCGACCACGGTGGCGTCATAGGGCGCCTTGAAGTTGTCGAGCATCTTCGAGCCGCAGCTGGTGCGTACGCCGTTGGTGCAGAACAGGTCTTTGTGGGCGATCGGTGCACCCAGCAGCGCGCCGGTTTCGCCAGCGGCGCGACGGGCATCGGCGGCACGCGCCTGAGCCAGGGCCAGGTCGTCGGTGATGCTGATGAAGCTGTTGATCTGCGGGTCGAGCTGTTTGATGCGCGCCAGCAGGGCGCCGGTCAGCTCTTCGGAAGAAAACGATTTGTCGGCGAGTCCGCGGGCGATCTCGGCCAGGGTCAATTGATGCATGGCAGGCTCTATCCCTTACTCGATGACTTTGGGAACCAGGTACAGACCGCTTTCGGTCGACGGCGCGATGGCCTGGTAGGCATCGCGCTGGTTGCTTTCGGTGACTTGGTCAGGACGCAGGCGCTGGCTGGCCTCCAGCGGGTGGGCCAGGGGCTCGATGCCAGTGGTATCGACCGCTTGCATCTGGTCGACCAGGCCGAGAATGCTGTTCAGGGCGTCGGTAATGCGTGGCAGTTCGCCATCATTCAGGCCCAGGCGGGCCAGATGGGCGATCTTTTCCACGTCGCAGCGTTCAAGCGCCATGAGGATCTCCAAGGGAAACAAAGAACGGAATTTGGGTCCGCGGTGAGGAACATGTCAGCTTTCTGGCGGTCTAATGGCCGCGAAATTCTGCTGGCGTGCTCGGAAAAACAGCCAATTTAACATATTGGCTCCTTGCCCAAAATCCCTGCCATTGTTAGAGTTTGCCGCACTTTTTTACCCACGCTTTCCCCAGGGTCACTTTCCCATGTTCAAGAAACTGCGTGGCATGTTTTCCAGCGATCTTTCTATCGACCTGGGTACTGCCAACACCCTTATTTACGTGCGTGAGCGCGGTATCGTCCTGAATGAGCCCTCGGTTGTTGCCATCCGTACCCATGGCAACCAGAAAAGCGTCGTCGCCGTCGGTACCGAAGCCAAACGCATGCTGGGCCGTACGCCTGGCAACATTGCAGCCATTCGTCCGATGAAGGACGGCGTCATTGCCGACTTCAGCGTCTGCGAAAAAATGTTGCAATATTTTATCAACAAGGTTCACGAGAACAGCTTCCTGCAGCCGAGCCCGCGCGTGCTGATCTGCGTGCCGTGCAAGTCGACCCAGGTCGAGCGCCGCGCCATCCGTGAGTCGGCCCTCGGTGCGGGTGCCCGAGAAGTGTTCCTGATCGAAGAGCCAATGGCCGCTGCCATCGGTGCCGGCCTGCCGGTTGAAGAGGCCCGCGGTTCGATGGTCGTCGATATCGGTGGCGGTACCACTGAAATCGCCCTGATCTCGCTGAACGGCGTGGTCTATGCCGAGTCCGTCCGCGTTGGCGGTGACCGCTTCGACGAAGCCATCGTGACCTACGTGCGCCGCAACTACGGCAGCTTGATCGGCGAATCCACCGCCGAACGTATCAAGCAGGAAATCGGTACTGCCTACCCAGGTGGCGAAGTACGTGAAGTCGACGTGCGTGGTCGTAACCTGGCCGAAGGTGTACCGCGTGCCTTCACCCTGAACTCCAACGAAGTGCTCGAAGCGCTGCAGGAATCGCTGGCGACCATCGTCCAGGCGGTCAAGAGCGCCCTCGAGCAATCGCCGCCGGAGCTTGCCTCGGACATCGCCGAGCGCGGCCTGGTGCTGACCGGTGGTGGTGCGCTGCTGCGTGACCTCGACAAACTGCTGGCCCAGGAAACCGGCCTGCCGGTGATCGTCGCCGAGGACCCGCTGACCTGCGTCGCCCGTGGCGGCGGTCGCGCCCTGGAGATGATGGACAAGCACGCGATGGACCTGCTCTCCAGCGAGTGATCCCGCTCGCTGTTCACGAGCGCCCGGTTTACAGGTAGTACGTACAGTGCTACCTGTATGCGCTGGGCTGGCGCCCGTTTGGGCGCCGTATCCGTCAACCCGCAACCAGGCTGGTGCGTTGTTCCATGTCCAATGACCTCCTGAGTCGTCCACGAGGAACGGCCCATTAAACCGCTTTTCTCCAAGGGCCCTTCGCTGGGCGTTCGCCTGCTCGTTCTGGTGGTGATGTCGGTCGCGTTGATGGTTGTCGACGCGCGCTTCGACGTGCTCAAACCCGTGCGCAGCCAGATGGGCCTGGTGCTGATGGAGTCGTACTGGATCACCGATTTGCCACAGCGTGCCTGGCAAGGTGTGGCCGGCCAGTTCGGTAGCCGCACCGAGCTGATTGCCGAAAACGAGAAGCTCAAGACCGAAGCCCTGCTGCTGCAGGGGCGCCTGCAGAAGCTGGCGGCCCTGACCGAGCAGAACGTGCGGCTGCGCGAGCTGCTCAATTCTTCGGCGCTGGTCAACGAAAAGGTTGAAGTGGCCGAGCTGATCGGTGTCGACCCCAACCCGTTTACCCACCGCATTCTGATCAACAAGGGTGAGCGTGATGGTGTGTTCCTGGGCCAACCGGTGCTCGATGCCCGCGGCCTGATGGGCCAGGTCGTAGAGTTGATGCCCTATACCGCGCGGGTGCTGTTGCTGACCGATACCACCCACAGCATTCCGGTGCAGGTCAACCGCAACGGTCTGCGAGCCATCGCCAGCGGCACTGGCAACCCGGAGCGCCTGGAGCTGCGGCATGTGGCCGACACGGCCGACATCAAGGAAGGCGACCTGCTGGTCAGTTCCGGCATGGGGCAGCGCTTTCCTGCCGGCTATCCGGTGGCCACGGTCAACGAAGTGATCCACGATTCCGGCCAACCCTTTGCCATCGTCCGTGCCATCCCCACCGCGGCGCTTAACCGCAGCCGCTACATGTTGCTGGTGTTCAGTGACCGGCGTAGCCCGGAGCAGCGTGCCACCGATGCCGCCATTGCCCAGGAAGAGGCTGACCGAAAGGGGGCTGCACCTGCTGGCCAGCCGGCCGCTACCCGTGATCCGGTCGCACCCGCCGCTGGTACGCCTGCCGCGTCGGTCACACCGGCAGCACCGGCCACTCCGGTCGCGCAGCCTGCAGCCCCGTCTGCTGCACCTGCCATGCCGGCCGCACCCGTTCAACCCCGGAGGCAATGATGGCTGCATCACGCCGCAATAACGGCTGGGTCATCTGGCTTACGTTCGCCATCGGCCTGCTGCTCAGTGTTTCCCCCATGCCGCAGTTCATGGAAGTGTTCCGGCCCATGTGGCTGGCCTTGCTGGTGTCGTTCTGGACCCTTGCCGTGCCGAGCAAGGTCGGCATGACCACGGCATTCGTGCTGGGCCTTGCCGAGGACGTGCTGTATGGCACGCTGCTGGGGCAGAATGCGCTGGTCCTAACCCTCATCACCTTCTTGGTGCTATCCCTGCAGCAGCGTCTGCGCATGTTCCCCATGTGGCAGCAAAGCCTGGTCATTCTGGTGATCTTTGGTATCGCCCAGTTGATCCAGCTGTGGCTCAGTGCACTGACCGGCAACCGCCTGCCCACCCTGGCGCTGGTCTGGTCGGCGGTGATCAGTGCCTTGCTCTGGCCATGGGTCAGCTTTGCCTTGCGCGACCTGCGTCGACGCTTGCACATCAACTGACGGCAACGCGCCACTGACAGGGAGATGTCTGCATGACCCCGCTATACCTGGCTTCAGGCTCGCCCCGTCGTCGTGAACTGCTGACGCAGATCGGCGTGCCGTTCATTGTCATCAGTGCCCCCATCGATGAATCTCCGCTAGCCAGCGAAAGCGCCCCTGCCTACGTCGAACGCCTGGCCCGGGCAAAGGCCGCCGCCGGCCTGGCCCGTATCGACGGCCCGGCTGTAGTGCTCGGCGCAGACACTGCCGTGGTGCTCGATGGTCGTATTCTCGGCAAACCGGAAAACCGTGAAGATGCCTTGGCCATGCTGGCTGACCTGTCAGGCCGCGAGCATCAGGTGCTGACCGCTGTCGCCCTGGACGATGGCCAGCGTGTGCACAGTTTTTGCGTGACCAGCACAGTGCGCTTTCGCGCCATCAGCACCGATGAAGCGCAACGCTATTGGGCCAGCGGTGAGCCAGCTGACAAGGCTGGCGGCTATGCCGTCCAGGGGCTGGGTGCGGTCTTCGTCACCGGTCTTTCCGGCAGCTATTCGGCGGTGGTCGGCTTGCCGCTCTGTGAAACGGCCGATTTGCTTGGCCAGTTCGGCATCGCCTGCTGGCAATCGCTCGCGCATACGCCAGAGGTAACAAACCCGCAGTAGCCAGCAGTGCATACGCCATCCATCATTAGAAAGAACCTTTGACGAGAGCCTGCCATGAGTGAAGAGATCCTGATCAACATCACCCCGATGGAGTCACGTGTGGCGGTGGTTGAAAACGGGGTGCTGCAGGAAGTGCATGTCGAGCGCACCCAGCGCCGTGGCATCGTCGGCAATATCTACAAGGGCAAGGTGGTGCGTGTGCTGCCAGGCATGCAGGCGGCCTTCGTCGACATCGGCCTCGAGCGCGCAGCGTTTATCCATGCCTCGGAAATCTCCCAGCGCGAAGGTTCGGCGGTAGAGAACATCACCGCACTGGTACATGAAGGCCAGGCCCTGGTGGTGCAGGTGACCAAGGACCCGATCGGCACCAAGGGGGCGCGCCTGACCACCCAGCTATCGATCCCGTCGCGCTACCTGGTGTACATGCCACGCAGCAGTCATGTCGGTATTTCGCTGAAAATCGAGGACGAAGCCGAGCGTGAGCGCCTCAAGCAAGTGGTCAGCGACTGCATGGACAGCGAGAACATCAAGGATGCCGGCGGCTTCATCTTGCGCACCGCCGCCGAAGGCGCGCGTGCCGAGGAGATCTTGCAGGACATCCGTTACCTGCGCCGCCTGTGGGAGCAGATCGGCACCCAGATCAAGACCTGCGGCGCGCCCACGGTCATCTACGAAGACCTTGGCCTGGCCCTGCGTACCCTGCGCGACCTGGTCAATCCGAAGATCGAGAAGATCCGCATCGACTCGCGGGAAACCTTCCAGAAGACCACGCAGTTCGTTGGCGAGTTGATGCCGGAAATTGCCGACCGCCTCGAACATTACCCCGGCGAGCGCCCAATCTTTGACCTGTACGGTGTCGAAGACGAGATCCAGCGGGCTCTGGAGCGCAAGGTACCGTTGAAGTCCGGCGGTTACCTGGTGGTCGACCCGGCCGAAGCGATGACCACCATCGACGTCAACACCGGGGCTTTCGTCGGTCATCGCAACCTCGAAGAAACCATCTTCAAGACCAATCTCGAGGCCGCTACCGCCATCGCCCGGCAACTGCGCCTGCGCAACATTGGCGGCATCATCATCATCGACTTCATCGACATGGAGGACGAAGATCACCAGCGTCAGGTACTGCGTACCCTGGAAAAACAGCTGGAGCGCGATCACGCCAAGACCAACATCATCGGCATCACCGAGTTGGGCCTGGTGCAGATGACCCGCAAGCGTACGCGGGAAAGCCTGGAACAGGTGCTTTGCGAGCCGTGTCTGGCCTGTCAGGGCCGCGGCAAGCTGAAAACACCCGAGACCATCTGTTACGAAATATTCCGCGAGATCCTGCGTGAGGCCCGTGCCTATCAGGCTGAAGGCTACCGTGTGCTGGCCAACCAGAAGGTGGTCGACCGCCTGCTGGATGAAGAGTCAGGCAACGTGGCGGAACTGGAAGCCTTTATCGGTCGAACCATTCGCTTCCAGGTCGAGTCGATGTATTCGCAGGAACAATACGACGTGGTGCTGCTCTGAGGTCTTCTGAAACACGCCACTGCATTGTCGTGCTGGCAAAACCGGCACGACGGGCCATCATGGATAAACGACTTGGAGGGCCATGGCCATGGGACGTCTGAACCGCGTTCTTGTTGCTCTGACCCGCTGGGGGTTGGGCATATGTGCCCTGCTGGCCGTATTGGTGGCGCTGTATGTCAGCCTTGGTCGTGAACTGGTGCCGCTGGTAGCCGAGTACCGTGCCGACGTAGAAAGCAAGGCCGAGCAGGCGCTGGGCCTGCCCGTGCATGTCGGTGCCCTGGAAGGGCACTGGAGCGGACTGGCCCCTGTGCTGCGGGTGCGCGACCTGCAATTGGGCGAAGGCACCAAGGCGTTCCGGCTGGACGACGTCATGGTGGTGCCCGACATCTGGGCCAGCCTCACCGCCCGCGAAGTGCGCCTGGCGCGCATCCAGCTGGGCGGGCTGCAACTGATCCTTCGCGAGAACGAGCAGGGCGCCTGGAGCCTGGAAGGCCTGCCGAAGAAGGACGACGCGCCGCTGGACCCTGCCGACTTGCTGCAGCGCCTGCGCCAGCTGGGGCGCATCGACGTGTTCGACAGTCTGGTCACTCTGCACCCCTGGCAGCGCGACCCGCTGACCCTGACTTATGTGAGTGCCGGCCTGCAGGCCGGTGCCACCCGTCAGGCCTTGGATTTGCGTGCGACCCTGCCTGACGGCCAACCCCTGGCGTTGAGCCTGAACAGCCGTATGTCGGCCGACGCTTGGCGTGATGGCGAGGTAGACGCCTATGTCAGCCTGCCGCAAAGTGACTGGGCACATTGGTTGCCGCCCAAGGTGTTGGGGCAGTGGCATGCTGACACCCTGCGGGCGGGCGGTGAGTTCTGGATCGGCTGGGGCAAGGGGCAGTTGCAACGGGCCGTCGTAAGGCTCAATGCACCCAGGCTGGAGGGGGCCTATGCCGGGCGCAAGGCTGCCAACCTGAATAATCTGGCTTTGGGTGCCTGGTTCCAGCGCCGGGAGCAAGGCTTCGATGTGGTCGTCGACTCGTTGGCCATGGACCTCGGCAAGGCCCGCTGGGAGTCTCACCTGCAGTTGCAGCAGCGCCCTGGCCAGAACGCAGCCGATGAAAGCTGGCAGTTACAGGCCGACCGCCTCGACCTCACCCCGCTGACTCCGCTAATCGATGCCCTGGCCCCCCTGCCGGACAAGGTCAAGGATGTGGTCGATGGCTTGAAGGTGACCGGTGCGTTGCGCAATGTGCGCCTCGAGGCCAGGCCCAAGGCCGAGGGTGACCAGCGCCTGCAGTTCGCAGCCAACCTGGAGAAGGTAGGCTTCGATGCTTATCACAACGCCCCGGCGGCCGGTAACGTCAGTGGCAGCATCAGTGGTGACCTGGGCCACGGCGAACTGCGCCTGGATACCGATGCGTTCATGCTGCATCTGTACCCGATCTTCGCCAAGCCCTGGCATTACCAGAAGGCGAATGCGCGCTTGACCTGGACCTTGGACAAAGACGGTTTCACCCTGATTGCGCCCTACCTCAAGGTGCTGGGCGAGGAGGGCAAGATCGCCGGTGACTTCCTGATTCGCCTGTTGTTCGAGGAAGGCCGCGAGGACTACATGGACCTGCGCGTCGGCCTGACCGAAGGCGATGGCCGCTATACTGCCAAGTATCTGCCCGAGGTGCTCAGCCCGGCCCTCGACGAGTGGCTGCGCAGCGCGATCGTCAAAGGCGCTGTGGATGAAGGCTACTTCCAGTATCAGGGCTCGCTGAACCATGGCGCAGCGCCGCAAGCGCGCAGCATCAGCCTGTTCTTCAAGGTGCATGACGCCGCCCTGGACTTCCAGCCCGGTTGGCCACAGGTGCAGCACGTCGATGGCGATGTGTTCATCGAGGACAGTGGCGTGCGCATCAAGGCCCAGCGAGGCGTGCTGCTCGACACCAAGGTCAGCGATGTGAATGTCGATATCCCGCATGTCGAGGGTGGCCAGCACAGCCACCTCTACCTGGATGGCGATTTCGACGGTAGCTTGGGTGATGGCCTGAAGATTCTCAAGGAAGCGCCAATCGGCACGGGGGAGATTTTCGCCGGCTGGGAAGGTGAGGGGCCGCTGAAGGGCAAGGTCAAACTCGATATCCCACTGGCCCATGGGCAGCGCCCAAAGGTGCAGGTCGACTTCGCCACCAACGATGCGCGCCTGAAAGTGGCCCCGCCAAGCCTGGAGTTGAACCGCCTGAAGGGCGACTTCAGCTTCGACTTCGACAAGGGCCTGAGTGGCAAAGGCATCAGCCTGCAGGCCTTCGGCAAGCCGGTAACGGCGCAAATAACCGCTGAAGGTCAGGCTGGGCAGATGCAGACCCGCATCAATGCCAATGGCCAGGTATCGCTCAAGACACTCACTGACTGGCTGCAGTTCAAGCAGGCCTTGCCGGCCTCCGGTGAACTGCCCTATCAGTTGCAGCTCAGTCTGGGGAGCCGGGACAACCGCCTGAATGTCACTTCCAGCCTCAAGGGGCTGGCCATCGACCTGCCGGCTCCGTTCGGCAAAGCGGCAGCAGATACCCGTGACAGCCGTTTCAACATGAGCCTTCAGGGCCCGGAGCGGCAATTCAACGCTGCCTACGCCGACCTTGCCCGCTTTGCCTATGCTGCACCGGCTGAAACGTTGACTCAGGGCCGTGGCGAGCTAGTGCTGGGCACAGGCGACGCCCGGGTACCTGCCAGCCAGGGGCTGAGGGTGCGCGGGCGCCTGGAGACCCTGGACCTGGCCCCTTGGCAAGAGCAGGCGGGCCGGCTGGCTGGGGACGACCCCGGTGGCAGCGCGCGGCAGAACCTGCAAAGCGTCGACCTGAGCATCGGCCAGTTGAAAGCCTTCGGCATGGACCTGAACCAGGCCGTGATACGCCTGGCCCGGGGCGGCCCGGCCTGGGATTTGCGCCTCGACAGCAAGGAAGTCATCGGTAATGCGCGCGTACCGGATGCCAAGGGCGCGCCCATGGTCGTGCGCATGCAGACCTTGCGGCTGCCTGCCGCCAGCGCCGCTGAACAGCAGGCTGAAGACGGCCCCGACCCGCTTGCCTCGTTCGATCCGCGCAAAGTCCCGGCACTGGACCTGAGCATCGACAAGCTCTATCGCGGTGACGATCTTTACGGCAGCGCTGCGATCAAGCTGCGGCCGACCCCACGTGGCGTCACAGCCAGTGATATCGACCTCGACCTCAAGGGGTTGCGCATCGATGGCGGTGGTGGCTGGGAGGGTGAAACGGGCAAAACCAGCAGTTGGTACAAAGGGCGCCTTGACGGCAAGAACCTGGCGGATGTGCTCAGCGCCTGGGGCTTTGCCCCGACGGTGACCAGCCGCGATTTCCGCCTGGATGTGGATGGCCGCTGGCCGGGTTCGCCGGCCGCGGTGGGCCTGAAACGCTTCTCGGGCAGCATGGATGCAGCACTGCGCACCGGCCAGTTCGTCGAGGTCGAAGGCAGCGCACAGGCGCTGCGGGTGTTCGGCCTGCTCAACTTCAACTCGATTGGCCGGCGCCTGCGTCTGGACTTTTCCGACCTGTTTGACAAGGGCCTGGCCTATGACCGGGTCAAGGGCTTGCTGGTGGCCAGCAGTGGCGTGTACGTGACCCGCGAACCGATTACCGTGACCGGCCCGTCGAGCAACTTCGAGCTCGACGGCACGCTGGACATGGTCAGCGACCGGGTCGATGCTGACTTGCAGGTGAGCCTGCCGGTGACCAACAACCTGCCGCTGGCGGCGTTGATCGTCGGCGCGCCGGCGGTGGGCGGTGCGCTGTTCCTGGTCGATCGGCTGATCGGTGACCGCGTGTCACGCTTTGCCAGCGTGCACTACCGTGTCGAAGGGCCGTGGAAAGAGCCTAGAATCACCTTTGTGAAACCTTTCGAGAAATCCCGCTAGGAGTACCCATGAAGGCAGCGGTAATCCAGATGGTCAGCCAGGACGACGTGCAGACCAACCTGCAGCGTGCCGGTGCCCTGTTGGAGCAGGCCGCATTGGGCGGCGCACGGTTGGCGGTGCTGCCGGAAAACTTTGCCGCCATGGGGCGCAAGGACGCTGCTGCCATCGGCCGTGCCGAAGCTTTGGGGGAAGGGCCCATTCTGCCGTGGTTGAAACGCACCGCCCGCGACCTCAAGTTATGGATTGTTGCCGGTACTTTGCCCTTGCCACCGTTCGGCCAGCCCGATGCCAAGGCCCATGCGTGCTCGCTGCTGGTCGATGAACACGGCGAGGTGGCGGCAAGGTATGACAAGCTGCACTTGTTTGATGTGGACGTGGCCGACAACCGGGGCCGTTACCGCGAGTCGGATGACTACGCGCAGGGTGCTCAGGTGGTGGTGGCTGATACGCCGGTCGGGCGGCTGGGGCTGAGCGTGTGTTACGACCTGCGCTTTCCCGAACTGTACAGCGCGCTGCGCGCTGCCGGCGCGGAGGTGATCACCGCGCCAGCAGCTTTTACCGCAGTGACCGGCGCAGCACATTGGGAGGTGCTGGTGCGTGCCCGGGCCATCGAAACCCAGTGTTACCTGCTGGCTGCGGCACAGGGCGGCGCCCATCCTGGCCCACGGGAAACTCATGGCCATGCGGCGATCGTCGACCCTTGGGGGCGCATTCTCGCAGAACAGGCGCAAGGTGAAGCGGTACTGCTTGCCGAGCGCGACATTGAAGAACAAGCGTCCATTCGGGCGCGCATGCCGGTGGTATCGCACCGGCGCTTTTTTTCGCAGGGCGCGTTGCGACCTGCGCATACCTCGGAGTGACTATGAGCCAGATGTTATCCACCGTCAGTGAGCAGCTCCTGGCCCCAGGCGGCTTGACCCTGGACAGCCTGCAGAGCGTGCTGGGTGAGTTGGCTGGCCCCGGCATCGACGCCGCCGACCTGTATTTCCAGGGCCAGATCTCGGAAACCTGGGCGCTGGAAGACGGTATCGTCAAAGAGGGCAGCTTCAACCTCGACCAGGGCGTGGGCGTGCGTGCCCAGTCCGGCGAAAAAACCGGCTTCGCCTACAGCAACGCGATCAACCTTGAAGCGCTGACCTCGGCAGCCCGTGCCGCCCGTTCGATTTCCCGTGCCGGGCAAAACGGCACGGTGCAAGCCTTCCGCAGCCAGGAAGTGGCCGCCCTGTATACCGCGGACAACCCGCTGGACGTGCTCAGCCGTGCCGAAAAGGTCGAGCTGCTTAAGCGTGTCGATGCCGCCACCCGTGCCCTGGACCCGCGTATTCAGCAAGTCAGCGTGAGCATGGCCGGGGTCTGGGAACGCATTCTGATTGCCGCGGCCGATGGCAGCCTGGCTGCCGACGTACGCCCGCTGGTGCGCTTCAATGTCAGCGTCATCGTCGAGCAGAACGGCCGTCGTGAACGCGGTGGGCAGGGCGGTGGCGGGCGTACCGATTACCGCTACTTCACCGAAGAGCGGGTGATGGGCTATGCCCGCGAGGCCCTGCGCCAGGCCCTGGTGAATCTGGAAGCGATCCCGGCACCGGCCGGTACCTTGCCGGTAGTGCTGGGCTCGGGCTGGTCCGGCGTGCTGTTGCACGAGGCCGTCGGCCATGGCCTGGAAGGCGACTTCAACCGCAAGGGCAGTTCGGCGTTCAGTGGCCGCATTGGCGAGAAAGTGGCGTCGAGCCTGTGCACCATCGTCGACGATGGCACCCTTGAAGGCCGCCGTGGTTCTCTGAGCGTGGATGACGAAGGCACCCCGACCGAATGCACCACGCTGATCGAGAATGGCGTGCTCAAGGGGTACATGCAGGACAAGCTGAACGCGCGCCTGATGGGCATGGCTGTGACCGGCAACGGCCGCCGTGAATCCTACGCGCACCTGCCGATGCCACGCATGACCAACACCTACATGCGAGCCGGCGAAAGCGACCCACAGGAGATTATTGCGTCGGTGAAGAAGGGTATCTACTGCGCCAACCTCGGTGGTGGGCAGGTGGATATCACCAGCGGCAAGTTCGTGTTCTCCACCAGTGAGGCCTACCTGATCGAAGACGGCAAGATTACCGCGCCAGTGAAGGGCGCAACCCTGATCGGCAATGGTCCCGAGGCGATGAGCCGGGTTTCGATGGTCGGTAACGACCTGGCACTGGACAGCGGAGTAGGGACGTGCGGCAAGGACGGGCAGTCGGTGCCGGTTGGGGTCGGGCAGCCTACCTTGAAACTGGATGCGATTACCGTGGGCGGTACCGGGGCTTGATGGCTTCGGGAGCCATTGTAGGAGCGGGCACGCCCGCTCCCACAAGGCCCCAGTCCGTCAGCGCAACCCGCGCTGCAACTCGTCGAGGTCGCGGATGTACTTGAACACCTTGCGCGCGGCGGCAGGCGGCTTGTTCCGCGCCTTCTCGTGCTGGGCATGGCGCACCAGCGAGCGCAGCTGCTGGCGGTCGGTGTCGGGGTACTCATTGACGAAGCGCTCGAGGTCTTCGTCGTTACCGTCGATCAACCGGTCACGCCAGCGCTCCAGGCTGTGGAAACGTTCGTTGTACTGGCGAGTCGAGCTGTCCATCTGTTCGAGCAAGGCGTGGATGGCATCGAGGTCTTGCACGCGCATGAGCTTGCCGACGAACGACATGTGGCGTTTACGGGCGCCATGAGCGGTGTGCTTGCTGGCCTCGGCCAGTGCCTTGCGCAGCTCGTCGGTCAAAGGCAGGCGCGCCAAGGTATCGGCCTTGAGGGTGGTAAGCCGCTCGCCGAGTTCGACCAGCGCATGCAGTTCGCGCTTGATCTGGGTTTTGCTTTTTTCGCCGTCGAAGGCGTCGTCGTTTGAATCAACCATGGTGGCAGTCCGCTAGAAATCGCCGCCATGATAACCAGTCGGGGGCCGCTTGTCCGGCCCGGTCGTAGAATGACCCCAAGCCGTACGCAGAATTTGAGTGGAGAGAACCATGAGTGCAGTCCAGAGCGTAGGTCCGAAAGACCTGCCAGCATTGCAGGAACAGGTCGAGGCGATCATCGCCGAGGCGCGTCGGCAGGGGGCCAGTGCCTGCGAAGTGGCGGTGTCGCTGGAGCAAGGGCTGTCCACCACCGTGCGCCAGCGTGAGGTCGAAACGGTCGAGTTCAACCGCGACCAAGGCTTTGGTATCACCCTTTATGTTGGCCAGCGCAAAGGTTCGGCCAGCACCTCGGCCAGTGGTCCGGAGGCGATTCGCGAGACCGTCACTGCAGCGTTGGCAATTGCCAGGCATACCTCCGAGGATGAATGCTCGGGCTTGGCCGACGCAGCGCTGATGGCGCGTGAAATCCCGGATCTGGACCTGTACCACGACTGGGGTATCGAGCCCGAGAAGGCCATCGAAATGGCCCTGGCCTGCGAGGCAGCGGCGTTCGACGCCGACCCGCGCATCCTCAACGCCGATGGCACCACCCTCAATACCCACCAAGGCTGCCGCGTGTATGGCAACAGCCATGGATTCATCGGTGGTTACGCCTCGACCCGGCACAGCCTGAGCTGCGTGATGATTGCCGAAGGCGACGGGCAGATGCAGCGTGACTACTGGTACGACGTGAACCGCCAGGGCAACCTGCTGGCCGACCCGAGCAGCATCGGCGTGCGCGCTGCCCAGCGTGCCGCTAGCCGCCTTGGCGCCCGACCGGTGCCGACTTGCGAGGTACCGGTGCTGTTCTCGGCCGAATTGGCCGGTGGCCTGTTCGGCAGTTTCCTGTCGGCCATTTCCGGCGGCAACCTGTACCGCAAGTCGTCGTTCCTGGAGGGTACCATTGGCCAGCGCCTGTTCCCTTCCTGGCTGACCCTCGACGAACGCCCGCATATTCCGCGCGCGTTGGGCAGCGCCGCCTTCGACGGTGATGGCCTGGCCACCTATGCCAAACCGTTTGTCGACAAAGGCGAGCTGGTGTCGTACTTGCTGGGTACCTATTCGGGGCGCAAGCTGGGTTTGCCGAGTACGGCCAATTCTGGTGGTGTGCACAACCTGTTCGTCAGCCACGGTGTCGAAGATCAGGCCGCGCTGATTCGCCGCATGGGGCGCGGGCTGCTGGTGACCGAACTGATGGGGCATGGCTTGAACATGGTGACGGGTGACTATTCCCGTGGTGCGGCGGGGTTCTGGGTCGAGAATGGCGAGATTCAGCATGCCGTGCAGGAAGTCACCATCGCCGGAAACATGAAGGACATGTTCCAGCAGATTGTCGCGATCGGTAGCGATCTTGAAACCCGTAGCAACATTCATACGGGCTCGGTGCTGATCGAGCGGATGACCGTTGCTGGTAGCTGATCTTTAGCCTGCGCCGGCCCTTTCGCGGATCAATCCGCTCCTACACGGTGGTAGACGCACATCGGGGTTGGACACCGGCCGTTGTAGGAGCGGGTTTACCCGCGAAGAGGCCTACACAGCACTACACCTTTCTCTGCAAATCCGAAGACCCGGCCCCCGCGCCGGGTTTTTATTTCATCACCTTTTTCTTGAAGTGATTCTATTTATCACTTAATAATGAATATCATTATCCAGTAACCCGGCGATGATGTTCATGAAATCCGTCCTCCGCGAACTGCCCTACCTG
Source organism: Pseudomonas sp. KCJK9058 (assembly GCF_046230975.1). Lineage (NCBI taxonomy): Bacteria > Pseudomonadati > Pseudomonadota > Gammaproteobacteria > Pseudomonadales > Pseudomonadaceae > Pseudomonas > Pseudomonas sp. KCJK9058. Next base: position 119,320 of record NZ_JBJJLR010000003.1, on the reverse strand, counting down.
GAAAACTGGCGCTGGCTCAGCCGGCGCATTCGCTGTGCGCTCGACCCCGACGAGCCGCGCCTGATCGAGCATTACCTGGCCGAAGGCCGCTATCTGGTGTGCTGCACCGAAACCTCGCCATGGACGGTGGCGCTGACAGCGTTTCGCCTGCTGCTGGATACCGCCTGCGATCGCATGCTCCCCTGGCATTGGCGTTGTCTGTGCCTGGACCAGGCCTGGCGTCCTCTGCTGGACCTGCGCAACCTCGACCGCCAGGAACAGAACCAACGCTGGCAACCCTACGCCCTGCAGCTGGCCAATTGCCGTCTGCTGCCTTCGATTTCTCCCGATGAACTGATGCAAGGATTTGATGATGAGTGATACCCGTATCGAGCGTGACAGCATGGGTGAACTGCAGGTGCCGGCCCAGGCCCTCTACGGCGCCCAGACCCAGCGCGCGGTCGACAACTTCCCGATCAGCGGCCAGCGTATGCCGGCCCAGTTCATTCGTGCCTTGTTGCTGGCCAAGGCCGCTGCGGCCAAGGCCAACGTCGAACTGGAGCAACTGTCTGCCGGGCAGGGCCAGGCTATCGTCAAGGCTGTCGAGCAATTGCTGGCCGAGGACTTCATCCAGCACTTCCCGGTGGATGTGTTCCAGACAGGCTCTGGCACCAGTTCGAACATGAACGCCAATGAGGTGATCGCCACCTTGGCTACCCATGTACTGGGTGAGGCGGTCAACGCCAATGACCACGTCAACTGTGGCCAGAGCAGCAATGACATCATTCCGACCACCATCCACGTCAGCGCCGCGCTGGCCCTGCACGAGCAGTTGCTGCCAGCCCTGGCGCACCTGGTACAGGTGATCGAGGTCAAGTCGGCACAAGTACATCAATTCGTGAAGACCGGTCGTACTCACCTGATGGACGCGATGCCCGTGCGCATGAGTCAGGTGCTGGATGGCTGGGCAGCGCAGATCAATGCTGCCAAGGCGCACATCGAAGGTGTGCTGCCGCGCTTGCAGGCGCTGGCCCAGGGCGGAACCGCCGTGGGTACCGGCATCAATGCCCATCCGCAGTTCGCTGTCGGTTTCGCTCGCCAGCTCAGTGGCCTGACCAAGATCGAGTTCACGCCCGGCCAGAACCTGTTCGCCCTGATCGGCTCGCAGGACACTGCCGTCGCTTTGTCTGGCCAGCTCAAGACCACCGCGGTGGCGTTGATGAAAATCGCCAACGATCTGCGCTGGATGAACTCCGGCCCGCTGGCCGGTCTGGGCGAAATCGAGCTGCAAGCTCTGCAGCCGGGCTCTTCGATCATGCCAGGCAAGGTCAACCCGGTGATCCCGGAGGCCACTGCCATGGTCGCCGCCCAAGTGATTGGCAACGACGCGACCATCGCCGTCGCAGGCCAAGCCGGTAACTTCGAGCTGAACGTGATGCTGCCGGTGATCGCCCGCAACCTGCTGGAAAGCATCGAGCTGATGGCCAATGTCAGCCGCTTGCTGGCCGACAAAGCCATCGCCAGCTTCAAGGTCAACGAAGACAAACTCAAGGAAGCGCTCGCGCGCAACCCGATTCTGGTCACGGCGTTGAATCCGATCATCGGCTACCTCAAGGCCGCCGAAATCGCCAAGACCGCCTACAAGCAGGGTCGTCCAATCATCGATGTGGCGCTGGAGCACACCGACCTGTCCCGCGACCAGCTTGAAGCGCTGCTGGACCCGGAAAAACTCACCGCCGGCGGTATCTGACACTGCGTCACCGCCCAGGAGACAACCATGCAGCACTGGAAACGCACCACGGAAACCGCCAACTGCCTATTCGAACAAGGCGAACTGGTGGACGCCCGGGAACACTACCTGCAAGCCTTGGCGTTGGCCCAGGTGCTGTTCGAGCGCTGGCATGACGTGGATGAAGCGGTGGCTGCATTCGTCATCGCCCACCACAACCTGGCTGACCTGCACCTGCGCCTTAACCAGCCGCATGAAAGTGCCGACTATCTGTGCGCTGCTCATCAGCGACTGCTGCAGGCCTGCCAGGAAGCGCGCCTGCCTCAGGCACTGCGTGATGCCGCCTTGCGCCACAGTGCGCGCACTTACACCGAGCTGCTGAGTTTCATTGCCGAGTATGGCCAGTACCCGCGTACCGAGCGCTTGCTCAACCGCCACAGCGCTGGTGCCAGCGAGCTCGCTGCCCAGCCGGATGTGGCACCCAGAACCCATGCCTACGGAATTCACTGACATGCCCCATACCTTGCCTGCATTGCCATACGCCTACGATGCGCTGGAACCACACATTGATGCCCAGACAATGGAAATCCACCACACCAAGCATCACCAGACCTACGTGAACGGCCTCAATGCCGCCCTCGAAGGTACCGAGTGGGCCGAATGGCCGGTGGAAAAACTGGTCGCTGCCGTCAAGCAACTGCCGGAGAACCTGCGTGGCGCTGTGACCAACCACGGTGGCGGTCACGCCAACCACAGCCTGTTTTGGACTGTCATGTCACCTCAGGGCGGTGGCGAGCCTGTGGGCCAGCTGGCGCAAGCCGTCACAGCACAACTTGGCGGCTTCGAGGCTTTCAAGGAGGCTTTCACCAAAGCCGCGTTGACCCGCTTCGGCAGCGGTTGGGCCTGGCTCAGCGTCACGCCGCAAAAAACGTTGGTGGTGGAGAGTAGCGGCAACCAGGACAGCCCGCTGATGCACGGCAATGCCCCGATCCTGGGCCTGGACGTGTGGGAGCACGCTTACTACCTCAAGTACCAGAACCGTCGTCCGGAATACATCGGTGCCTTCTACAACGTCATTGACTGGGTGGAAGTTGAACGTCGTTACCTTGAAGCCCTGAAGTGAGTCGGACCGGTATGCGCTCTGAGGTGATGTCTGTCAGCAGTGTGCGCCTGTTCCGCCTGGCGCTTGGGACTTTGCTTTTGCTGGCGGGCGCCGCGTTACTGGTGGCACGGGGCCTCGCCTGGCTAGACCTCGATCCGCGCATGCTGCGCGCCCTGGAGGGCGGTGCTTTATGCGCGCTGGGTACGGCATTGGGCGCAGTACCGGTACTGGTCATTCGCAATATGCCCGTGGCGCTGGCGGATACGCTGTTGGGCTTCGGTGCTGGCGTGATGCTGGCGGCCACCGCGTTTTCCCTGATCATGCCGGGCCTGGCGGCGGCTCAGTCTATTGGCTTCAGCCCTTGGGGGGCAGGTGGCCTGGTCAGTTTTGGCCTGATGTTCGGGGCGCTGTGCCTGTTCCTGGTCGACCTCAAGGTATCCTGGGCTTCGCCTGAAGCGTTGGTGGGCACAGCAAACCAGCCGGTGATTGCAGCGCGCATCTGGCTGTTCGTGATTGCCATCATTGCCCACAACATCCCCGAAGGTATGGCCATTGGTGTGTCGGCCGGGGGAGGTATGGCCGACGCCGACAGCCTGGCCATGGGCATTGCCTTGCAGGATGTGCCTGAGGGGCTGGTGATCGCGCTGGTGCTGGCAGGGGCGGGCATGCCGCGCTTCAAGGCCTTCCTGATCGGCGCAGCCTCAGGCTTGGTCGAGCCGGTGGCGGCGTTGATCTGTGCCTGGCTGGTGAATGTTGCCGAACTGCTGCTGCCGCTGGGGCTGGCCTGTGCAGCGGGGGCTATGTTGCTGGTGGTCACCCAGGAAATCATCCCCGAATCGCGAAGCAACGGCCATCATCGTCTGGCCAGTCTTGGGCTGTGTACAGGCTTCTGTCTGATGATGGTGATGGATACCGCGATGTCCTGATCTTGTGCAAGCGCAGGTTTGCGAGGCCTATTCGCCTTCGTCAAAGAAATTGTTGATCAGTTCGACCAGTGCATCCATGGCGTCGTTGTCCTGCTCACCCTCGGTATGCAGGTGCACCTGGGTGCCTTTGCCTGCGGCCAGCATCATCACCGCCATGATGCTCTTGCCATCCACCAGCTTGTCCGGGGCGCGACCCACCCGTACCTGGCAGGGGAAGCGGCCGGCCACACCGACGAACTTGGCTGCCGCCCGGGCATGCAGACCCAGCTTGTTGATGATGGTGATTTCGCGGGCGGGCATCTGGGGTGGATCCTTGGGCTAGAGGTCGCGATGACGGACCTGGACGTTTTTCAGGGTTTGCTGCAGCTGTTGACCAAGGCGCTCGGTGATGTACACCGAACGGTGATGGCCGCCAGTGCAGCCGATGGCAATGGTTACGTAGGCGCGGTTGCTGGCAGCGAAGCGGGGCAACCATTTGAGCAGGTAGCTGGAGATGTCGTTGTACATCTCTTCGACATCCGGTTGTGCGGCCAGGTAGTCGATCACGGGTTGATCGAGACCTGAGTGCTCACGCAGTTCTGGTTTCCAGTAGGGGTTGGGCAGGCAGCGCACGTCAAAAACCAGGTCGGCGTCGACCGGCATGCCCCGTTTGAACCCGAACGACTCGACCAGAAACGCTGTGCCAGGCTCGGGTTGGTTGAGCAGGCGCAGCTTGATCGAGTCACGCAACTGGTACAGGTTCAGGTTGGTGGTGTCGATCTTCAGGTCGGCCAGGTCGGCAATGGGGCCCAACAAATCGCTTTCCACGCGGATCGCTTCCGCGAGCGAGCGGTTGGCGTTGGTCAGGGGGTGCCGCCTGCGGGTTTCCGAGAAACGCTTGAGCAGGACCTCTTCATCGGCATCCAGGTACAACACGTCGCACTGGATGTGCCGTGCGCGGGCTTCTTCAAGCAGCTCGGGAAAACGCATCAGGTGGCTGGGCAGGTTGCGCGCGTCGATCGAAACCGCCACCTTGGGCTGCAGCAATTCGGTGTTGATCAGTGCATCTTCCGCCAACTGCGGCAATAGCCCGGCTGGCAGATTGTCGATGCAATAGAAACCGCTGTCTTCCAGGACATCGAGGGCGGTGCTCTTGCCGGAGCCGGACCGGCCGCTGACGATGATCAGGCGCATGTTCAGTGCTCGTTCTGTACGTCCAGGACAACCTGGAACAGGGCCTCGTTGCTGGTGGCCGCACGCAGTCGATCACGGACCTCCTTGCGATCGAGCATGCTGGCGATCTGACGCAGAAGTTCAAGGTGGGCATCGGTGGCCGCTTCGGGCACCAGCAGCACAAACAGCAGGTCCACCGGCGCGCCATCGATGGCGTCGTAATCGATAGGCGCTTCCAGGTGCAGCAGGGCGCTGACTGGCGCAGAGCATCCTTCAAGCCGGCAGTGCGGGATGGCGATGCCATTGCCAAAACCGGTAGAACCGAGCTTTTCACGGGCTACCAGTTTTTCGAAGACGTCCTGCATCTCCAGTTCTGGCACTTGGTCGGCGATGACAGTGGCGACCTTTTCCAGGGCGCGCTTCTTGCTGCCGCCCGGCACGTTCACGAGGGAACGGCCGGGGGTCAGGATGGTTTCAAGTCGGATCATGGATGAGGGGGATCAGCGGGCAGCTGCACCTTGCAGCAGGCTTTGCTGTTTTTCCTTGTGTTTTTTCAGTTGGCGGTCGAGCTTGTCGGCCAAGGCGTCGATCGCTGCATACATGTCTTCGTGTTCGGCGTTGGCTACCACTTCGCCGCCGGGAATCTGCAGGGTCGCCTCGACCTTCTGCTGAAGCTTCTCGACTTTCATGATTACCTGCACGTTGGTGATCTTGTCGAAGTGACTCTCCACGCGGGCGAGCTTTTCAAGCACGTAATCGCGCAGTGGCTGGGTGACTTCTACATGCTGTCCACTGATATTGACTTGCATACAGCTTCTCCTTTGTTGCCCGTGCATAAAGAGGCAGGTCTTGCACCTGCCACGAAAACGCTGTGGCACATCTCAGGGGCTACATCAGTCGCTTGCGTTCGCTCGACGGTGCGATGCCGAGGGACTCGCGGTACTTGGCGACGGTGCGACGGGCTACCTGGATGCCTTGTGCCTCCAGTAAACCAGCGATCTTGCTGTCACTCAATGGCTTTTTCTGATTTTCCGCCGCAACCAGTTTCTTGATGATCGCGCGGATCGCCGTGGACGAGCATTCTCCGCCTTCGGAGGTGCTGACATGGCTGGAGAAAAAGTATTTCAGTTCGTAGATGCCACGCGGGGTGTGCATGTATTTCTGCGTGGTAACCCGCGAGATGGTCGATTCGTGCATGCCTACGGCTTCGGCAATGTCATGCAGTACCAACGGCTTCATCGCTTCGTCGCCGTGGTCGAGGAAGCCGCGCTGGTGCTCGACGATCTGCGTGGCAACTTTCATCAGGGTTTCGTTACGGCTTTGCAGGCTCTTGATGAACCAGCGCGCTTCCTGCAGCTGGTTGCGCATGAAGGTGTTGTCGGCGCTGGTGTCGGCACGGCGCACGAAGCCGGCGTATTGTGGGTTGACGCGCAGGCGTGGGATGGCTTCCTGGTTCAGTTCTACCAGCCAACGGTCGCTGTCCTTGCGCACGATGACGTCGGGCACCACGTACTCGGGCTCGCTGGACTCGATCTGCGAACCAGGGCGCGGGTTAAGGCTTTGAACCAGTTCGATGACCTGGCGCAGCTCGTCTTCCTTGATTTTCATCCGCCGCATCAGCTGGCTGTAGTCACGGCTGCCGAGCAGGTCGATGAAATCGGTGACCAGGCGCTTGGCTTCGGTCATCCACGGGGTTGTAGCGGGCAGTTGGCGCAGTTGCAGCAACAGGCATTCGCCCAGATTGCGGGCGCCGACGCCAGCCGGCTCGAACTGCTGGATGCGGTGCAGTACTGCTTCGACCTCGTCCAGCTCGATATCCAGCTCCGGGTCGAAACCGGCGCAGATTTCTTCGAGTGTGTCTTCCAGGTAGCCCTGGCCGTTGATGCTGTCGATCAGGGTCACGGCAATCAAGCGGTCGGTGTCGGACATCGGCGCCAGGTTCAACTGCCACAGCAGGTGGCTTTGCAGGCTTTCGCCGGCCGATGTGCGCGTGGTGAAGTCCCATTCGTCATCATCGTTGCTCGGCAGGCTGCTGGCGCTGGTCTGGTAGATGTCTTCCCAGGCCGTATCGACCGGGAGCTCGTTGGGGATGCGCTCGCTCCACTCACCGTCTTCCAGGTTGTCGGCGCTGACGGTGCTTTCCTGGAAGCTGTTGTCCTGAACTTCGGCGGCCGGCTTGTTCTCGGCGTTGTCGGCCATCGGGTCGCTGTTGTCGAAGTCCTCGCCGTCTTCCTGACGTTCGAGCATCGGGTTCGACTCCAGCGCTTCCTGGATTTCCTGTTGAAGGTCCAGGGTAGAGAGCTGGAGCAGGCGGATGGCCTGTTGCAACTGAGGTGTCATCGTCAGTTGCTGGCCCATTTTTAGGACGAGCGATGGTTTCATGGCAGGGGCTTAATACCTTGTTCGCCGGCGCGCATGCGCCATCCACTACACGAGGGCGCCGAAGCGCCAGATCAAGCAAGTTTTATGCCTTAAATTGTAGCGTTTGCCTAGAGTACCGTAACAACTTTACCCGCAGTCTCAGGGCTGTTTGCCAGTACTTCAGGCGCGTGCCGGGTCAGAGGCGGAACTCGTGGCCCAGGTAAACTTCTTTGACCAAGTCGTTTGCCAGGATGGTTTCAGCGTCGCCTTCGGCGATCAATCGGCCATCGTTGACGATATAAGCGGTTTCGCAGATATCCAGGGTTTCACGCACGTTGTGGTCGGTAATCAGTACGCCGATACCTTTGGCCTTGAGGTGATGGATGATCTGCTTGATGTCGCCGACCGAAATCGGGTCGACACCGGCGAACGGTTCGTCCAGCAGGATGAACTTGGGTGCGGTCGCCAGGGCGCGCGCAATTTCGACGCGGCGGCGTTCACCACCGGACAGGCTCATGCCGAGGTTGTCCCGGATGTGGCTGATGTGGAACTCCTGCAGCAGGCTTTCCAGCTCTTTGCGGCGGCCGTCCCGGTCGAGGTCCTTGCGGGTCTCGAGGATGGCCATGATGTTGTCGGCGACCGACAGCTTGCGGAAAATCGAGGCTTCCTGCGGCAGGTAGCCGATACCGGCGCGAGCGCGGCCGTGCATGGGCTGGTGGCTGACATCGAGGTTGTCGATCAGTACGCGGCCCTGTTCGGCCTGGACCAGCCCGACAATCATGTAGAAGCAGGTGGTCTTGCCGGCGCCGTTGGGGCCGAGCAGGCCGACGATCTGGCCGCTGTCGATAGACAGGCTGACATCACGTACTACCTGCCGCCCCTTGTAGCTCTTTGCCAGGTGCTGGGCTTTGAGGGTTGCCATTTACTCGGCCTTCTTCTTGGGCTGGATCACCATGTCGATGCGCTGACGGGGTGTTGTCACATTGCCACCACGGCCGGCGGTCGCCACCTGGGTCTGAGTGTTGTAGACGATCTTTTCGCCTTCGGTGGTATTGCCTTCGCTCTCGACCTTGGCGCGGTCGGTGAGAATGACCAAGTCCTTCTGCGACTGGTACTGGATGGTTACGCCCCAGCCTTTCATCTTGTCCGGCTTGGCTGCGCTCTGCTGCTGCTCGAAGTAGGCCAGGTTGCCCACCGAGGTCACTACGTCGATATCGCCAGAGGCGGAGCGGGTAATGGTCACGGTGTTGCCTTTGATCATCATCGAACCCTGAGTGATGATCACGTCGCCGGTGTAAGTGGCCACGCCTTGTTTGTCATCCAGGTGAGCGTTGTCGGCCTGGATGCGGATAGGCTGGTCACGGTCGTTCGGCAGGGCGAGGGCGCTCGCGCTTCCCAGTGCTGCGCTCAGGCTGAGCAAAAGGGGGAGGGTTTTAACGAGCCTCATACTGTCCTCTTACGTTAGAGAGCAAGTCCATCTTGCCTTCTTTCAAATACGCTTTCATGCCTTTGCCCGTAGTGGTGCCTCCGGCGCCGTCGATTCTAACGGCTTGCTCGGTCTGCGCATATTGCTTCTGCGGGAACACGGTCATGCGTGAGCTGGTAATGATGGTTTCACGCTGCCTTTCATCGGTGCGGGCAATCCGTACCTTGTCGATCAGTTCGACCTCGGTACCGTCAGGATTGACCTCGGCGCGCGTGCTCTGCACATGCCACGGGTACTCGGTGCCGCGGTACAGGTGCAGGTCCGGTGTGGTCACCTGGGTGACTTCGCTGGTCTTGAGGTGTTCGATTCTGTCGGCGGTCATTTCGTATTGCAGCTTGCCGTCGGGCAGGAACTGCACGCTGTGGGCGTTGATCGCGTAGTAATCGATGGCGCTTTCGTCGACTTGGGCCACGGGCTTGTCGAGGAAGCTTTCCGGGCTGACATTCCAGTAGCCAATGGCTACCAACAGGGCGGCTATCGCCCCCAGCAGCACAATGTTTCGGGCTTTCTTGCTGAGCATGGGCAGCCTTACAGGTAGTTGGCGTTGGCAGCGTCCAGGGTGCCCTGGGCCTGCATGATCAATTCGCAGAATTCACGGGCCGCGCCTTCGCCGCCACGTGCCTGGGTCACGCCGTGGGCGTGCTGGCGTACGAACGGTGCGGCGTTGGCTACGGCCATGCCCAGAGCCACTCGGCGAATCACCGGCAGGTCGGGCAGGTCGTCGCCCAAGTAAGCCACTTGATCATAGCTTAGGCCCAGTTCGGCGAGCAGGCCGTCAAGCACCACCAATTTGTCCTCCCGGCCTTGGTAGAGGTGCGGGATGCCGAGGTTACTGGCCCGGCGTTCGACCACTGGGGTCTTGCGCCCGCTGATGATCGCGGTGGTCACGCCCGAGGCCATGAGCATCTTGATGCCCTGGCCGTCGAGGGTATTGAACGTCTTGAATTCGCTGCCATCCTCGAGGAAGTACAGGCGCCCGTCGGTGAGCACGCCGTCCACGTCGAAGACTGCCAGCTTGATGCCTTTGCCGCGTTGCATGAGGTCCTGGTTCATTCCATCGCTCCTTTACATTACGCCGGCGCGCAGCAGGTCATGCATGTTCAGGGCGCCGGTCGGGCGGTCTTCACGGTCCACCACCACCAGGGCGTTGATCTTGTGGTCTTCCATTATCTTCAGGGCTTCGGCGGCGAGCATGTCGGCACGCGCAGTCTTGCCATGAACGGTCATGACCTGGTCGATCAGGGTGGTGCGCACATCGATATTGCGGTCCAGGCTGCGGCGCAGGTCACCGTCGGTGAAGATCCCGGCCAGTTTGCCATCGGCTTCGACGATCACGGTCATGCCCAAACCTTTGTGGGACATTTCCAGCAGCGCGTCCTTGAGCAGGGTGCCGCGTGATACTTGAGGTAGATCGTCGCCGGCGTGCATCACGTTCTCGACCTTCAGCAGCAGGCGGCGGCCCAGCGCGCCTCCCGGGTGCGAGAAGGCGAAGTCCTCGGCGGTGAAGCCCCGGGCTTCGAGCAAGGCGATGGCCAAGGCGTCGCCCAGTACCAGCGCTGCCGTGGTGGAGGAGGTGGGGGCCAGGTTCAGCGGGCAGGCCTCTTGTGCGACACGTGCGTCAAGGTTGACCTCGGCGGCCTGGGCCAGCGGCGAGTCCGGGTTGCCGGTCAGGCTGATCAGCTTGATGCCAAGGCGTTTGATGAACGGCAGCAGGGTGACGATTTCGGCGGTGCTGCCGGAGTTCGACAGCGCAAGGATGACATCATCCCGGGTGATCATGCCCATGTCGCCATGGCTGGCTTCGGCCGGATGCACGAAAAACGCCGGTGTGCCGGTGCTGGCCAGGGTCGCGGCGATCTTGTTGCCGATGTGCCCGGACTTGCCCATGCCGACCACGACGACCCGGCCCTTGCTGGTCAGAATCAGTTCGCAGGCTTTGACGAAATTGTCGTCGATGCGCGCCAAAAGGGCCTCTACGGCCTCGAGTTCCAGGCGCAGAGTGCGTTGGGCGGATTGGATCAGCTCGCTGGATTGGCTCATGTCGAAAAAGCAATGCCTGATGAAAGGGCGACGATTATACGCGCAATGATGAAAACCCTCACCTCCTCGATTGTTGCAGTGAATACCACCAAAGCCTGTCCCTGGGCTGAACGACTGCTTGCCCGGCCTTGGGGCGGGGCTGTCAGCGGTGCTATAGTTCGCCGCTATTCGGCCTGTCAGGGGTGCGTGTGCCTTCCAGATGGAGGCCGGCGTCCATTAGGACGAGGCTGCATTAGCAAGGAGTCTAGATGAGTGTGGATAGCGCCTACGCGGTCGAGTTGAAGGGTGTAACCTTCAAACGTGGTTCGCGCAGCATTTTCAGCAACGTGGACATCAGCATCCCGCGCGGCAAGGTCACCGGCATCATGGGGCCATCGGGTTGCGGCAAGACGACGTTGCTCCGCCTGATGGGCGCACAGTTGCGTCCCGCGAGCGGTGAGGTATGGGTTGCCGGGCAGAACCTGCCGACGCTGTCGCGCAGCGACCTGTTCGACGCCCGCAAGCAGATGGGCGTGCTGTTCCAGAGCGGCGCGTTGTTCACCGACCTCGATGTGTTCGAGAACGTCGCGTTCCCGCTGCGCGTGCATACTCAGCTGTCGGACGAAATGATCCGTGACATCGTGTTGATGAAGCTGCAGGCCGTGGGCCTGCGCGGTGCCATCGACCTGATGCCCGACGAGCTGTCCGGTGGCATGAAGCGCCGTGTGGCACTGGCCCGGGCGATTGCCCTGGACCCGCAGATCCTCATGTACGACGAACCGTTCGTCGGCCAGGACCCGATCGCCATGGGGGTACTGGTCCGCCTGATTCGCCTGCTCAACGATGCCCTGGGCATCACCAGCATCGTGGTTTCCCATGACCTGGCAGAAACCGCCAGCATCGCCGACTACATTTACGTGGTAGGTGACGGCCAAGTGCTGGGCCAGGGGACGCCTGATGAGCTGATGGGTTCGGACAATCCACGGATCCGCCAATTCATGAAAGGCGACCCGGATGGCCCGGTTCCCTTCCACTTTCCCGCGCCTGACTACCGCGCCGACCTGCTGGGGGCGCGTTGATGCGCAGAAAATCCTTACTCGAACGTGTCCGCCTGCTGGGCCGCTCGGCAATCGACGTGCTGGCCGTGCTCGGGCGTTCGTGCCTGTTCCTGTTCCATGCGCTGGTTGGTCGCGGTGGTATTGGCGGCGGCTTCCAGCTGCTGACCAAGCAGTTGTACTCGGTGGGTGTGCTGTCGCTGGCGATCGTCGTCGTGTCCGGTGTGTTCATCGGCATGGTGCTGGCGCTGCAGGGCTACAGCATCCTGACCAAGTACGGCTCGGAGCAGGCGGTAGGGCAGATGGTCGCCCTGACCCTGCTGCGTGAACTTGGCCCGGTGGTAACGGCGTTGCTGTTTGCCGGGCGTGCCGGTTCCGCGTTGACCGCCGAAATCGGCAACATGAAGTCCACCGAGCAGTTGTCGAGCCTGGAAATGATCGGTGTCGACCCGCTCAAGTACATCGTTGCGCCACGCCTGTGGGCCGGTTTCATCTCGCTGCCGCTGTTGGCGCTGATCTTCAGCGTGGTCGGTATCTGGGGTGGCTCGTGGGTGGCGGTGGACTGGCTGGGTGTCTACGAGGGCTCGTTCTGGGCCAACATGCAGAACAGTGTTTCTTTCACTGACGACGTGCTCAACGGGCTGGTCAAGAGCCTGGTGTTTGCTTTCGTCTCGACCTGGATCGCCGTATTCCAGGGGTACGACTGTGAGCCCACCTCAGAAGGGATCAGTCGTGCAACCACCAAGACCGTGGTCTATGCCTCGTTGGCAGTGCTGGGTCTGGACTTTATTCTGACCGCCTTGATGTTTGGAGATTTCTGATGCAAAACCGCACCCTGGAAATCGGTGTCGGCCTGTTCCTCCTGGCCGGGATCCTGGCGCTGCTGCTGCTGGCCCTGCGTGTCAGCGGGCTGTCGGCCAGCCCGACCACTGATACCTATAAAGTTTATGCGTACTTCGACAATATCGCCGGTTTGACGGTCAGAGCTAAAGTGACCATGGCCGGTGTGACCATCGGCAAGGTCACCGCCATCGATCTGGACCGTGATTCCTACACCGGTCGGGTGACGTTGCAGCTGGACAAGTCGGTCGATAACCTGCCGACCGACTCCACTGCCTCGATCCTGACCGCCGGTTTGCTTGGTGAGAAGTACATCGGCATCAGCGTGGGCGGTGAAGACGATGTCCTCAAGGATGGTTCAACCATCCATGACACTCAGTCGGCACTGGTGCTGGAAGATCTGATTGGCAAGTTCCTGCTCAACTCTGTTGGCAAGGAACCGAAAGAAGCGCAACCGGCTAATTAAGGAGTACCCATGATTTCGATCCTGCGACGTGGCTTGCTGGTGCTGCTGGCGGCCTTCCCCCTGCTGGCCCTGGCTGTGCAGACACCGCACGAAGTGGTTCAAAGCACCACCAATGAACTGCTCGGCGACCTCAAGGCCAACAAGGAACAGTACAAGTCCAACCCCAACGCCTTCTATGACTCGCTCAACCGCATTCTCGGCCCGGTGGTGGATGCCGACGGTATCTCGCGTAGCATCATGACCGTGAAGTACTCGCGCAAGGCGACCCCGGAGCAGATGCAGCGCTTCCAGGAAAACTTCAAGCGCAGCCTGATGCAGTTCTATGGCAATGCCTTGCTCGAGTACAACAACCAGGGCATCACTGTCGACCCGGCTAAAGCCGATGACGGCAAGCGCGCCAGTGTCGGCATGAAGGTTACCGGCAACAACGGTGCCGTGTACCCCGTGCAGTACACCCTGGAGAACATTGGCGGCGAGTGGAAGGTGCGTAACGTGATCGTCAACGGCATCAACATCGGCAAGCTGTTCCGTGACCAGTTCGCCGATGCCATGCAGCGCAACGGCAATGACCTGGACAAGACCATCGACGGCTGGGCTGGCGAAGTGGCCAAGGCCAAGCAGGCTGCCGACAACTCGCCAGAGAAGACCGTCAAATGAGCGAGGCCGCTGTAAGCATGGCAGAGCCGGGCGTGCTGCGTCTGGCTGGCGTGCTGGATTACCGCAGCGGCCCGGCCTTGCGCAAGCAAGGCAAGGTGCTGATCGATGGCTCGCGCGAGCCGCGACTGGTGCTTGATTGCTCGGCTGTCGAGAAGTCGTCGAGTGTCGGCTTGTCGTTATTGCTTGCGTACATGCGTGATGCTCAGGCCACTGGCAAGGCGTGCGAAGTGCGTGGCATGCCTGACGACATGCGGGAAATTGCCGAGGTCTATGATCTCGATGAAGTGCTGGCAAGCTAGTGGCCCGGCACGGATGATGGCCCCTCGGTCAGCGAAGCCTTCGTTGGGCTTCGCAGGCGAGGGGCTTTTTTGTATGATGGCCGACCCGTGCGCATCGGGCGCCGATTGAGGTTGAGCATGCAGGCCGTAGAAGTTAAAAGCTTCCTTGAAGAGAAATTGCCGGGTTCCCGGGTCGAAGTTGAAGGCGAAGGCTGCAACTTCCAGTTGAACGTGATCAGCGACGAGTTGGCTGGCCTGAGTCCGGTCAAACGCCAGCAGGCGATCTATGCTCACCTGAATCCGTGGATCGCCAATGGCAGCATCCATGCGGTAACCATGAAATTTTTCAGCAGCGCAGCCTGGGCTGAGCGCACCTGAGCCAACTTGGCGGCGAGACTCCAATGGACAAACTGATTATTACTGGCGGCGCTCGCCTTGACGGCGAGATCCGCATTTCGGGCGCGAAAAACGCAGCCCTGCCGATTCTGGCAGCGACCCTGCTGGCCGATGGCCCGGTCACCGTGGGCAACCTGCCGCACCTGCACGACATCACCACCATGATCGAGCTGTTCGGGCGCATGGGCATCGAGCCTGTGATCGACGAAAAGCTGTCGGTGGAGATCGATCCACGCACCATCAAGACCCTGGTCGCGCCGTACGAGCTGGTCAAGACCATGCGCGCCTCGATCCTGGTGCTGGGCCCGATGGTTGCCCGTTTCGGCGAAGCCGAAGTGGCCCTGCCTGGCGGTTGCGCCATTGGCTCGCGCCCGGTCGATCTGCACATCCGTGGCCTTGAGGCCATGGGGGCGAAGATCGAAGTGGAGGGCGGCTACATCAAGGCCAAGGCGCCTGAAGGTGGCCTGCGTGGCGCGCACTTCTTCTTCGACACCGTCAGCGTGACCGGTACCGAGAACATCATGATGGCCGCTGCCTTGGCCAAGGGCCGCAGCGTGTTGCAGAACGCCGCGCGTGAGCCTGAAGTGGTCGATCTGGCCAACTTCATCAACGCCATGGGCGGGAACATTCAGGGCGCAGGTACCGACACCATCACCATCGACGGTGTCGAACGACTGGATTCGGCCAACTACCGCGTCATGCCGGACCGCATCGAGACCGGTACCTACCTGGTTGCCGCTGCCGTGACCGGTGGCCGCGTCAAGGTCAAGGACACCGACCCTACCATCCTTGAAGCCGTGCTTGAAAAACTCAAGGAAGCGGGTGCCGACATCAACACCGGCGAGGACTGGATCGAACTGGACATGCATGGCAAGCGGCCGAAAGCCGTGAACCTGCGTACTGCCCCGTATCCGGCGTTCCCGACTGACATGCAGGCGCAGTTCATCTCGCTGAACGCCATTGCCGAAGGCACTGGCGCGGTAATCGAGACCATCTTCGAAAACCGCTTCATGCATGTTTACGAAATGCACCGCATGGGCGCGCAGATCCAGGTCGAAGGCAACACCGCCATCGTCACTGGCGTCAAGGCGCTGAAGGGTGCCCCGGTCATGGCCACCGACCTGCGTGCTTCCGCCAGCCTGGTGCTGTCGGCGCTGGTTGCCGAAGGCGATACCCTGATCGATCGCATCTACCACATCGACCGTGGTTACGAGTGCATCGAGGAAAAACTGCAGATGCTCGGCGCGAAAATCCGCCGCGTACCGGGCTAGTACCCCGCGGGTGCAAGGACGCACCTTTTGAATTGAATGCGGCCAGGTCGATGACCTGGCCGGCAGCAGCCGCTTAAGGACCGACGTTCCAATGTTGACCATCGCGCTTTCCAAAGGCCGTATTCTCGACGATACCTTGCCGTTGCTCGCCGAGGCCGGCATCGTGCCGACCGAAAACCCGGACAAGAGTCGCAAACTGATCATCCCCACCACGCAGGACGATGTGCGCCTGCTGATCGTGCGTGCCACTGACGTGCCGACCTATGTCGAGCATGGTGCTGCCGACCTGGGTGTGGCCGGCAAGGACGTGCTGATGGAGTACGGCGGCCAGGGCCTGTATGAGCCTCTGGACCTGCAGATTGCTCAATGCAAGCTGATGACCGCGGGCGTAGTCGGCGCCGCCGAGCCCAAGGGCCGCCTGCGTGTGGCCACCAAGTTCGTCAACGTAGCCAAGCGTTACTATGCCGAACAAGGTCGCCAGGTCGACATCATCAAGCTGTATGGCTCGATGGAGCTGGCGCCGCTGATCAACCTTGCCGACAAGATCATCGACGTGGTCGACACCGGCAACACCCTGCGTGCCAACGGCCTGGAACCCCAGGAACTGATCGCCACGATCAGCTCGCGCCTGGTGGTCAACAAAGCCTCCATGAAAATGCAGCACGCCCGTATCCAGAGCCTGATCGACACGCTGCGTCAAGCGGTCGAATCGCGACACCGCGGTTGACTCCTGCGCGCGACCTTCGCTGTCGCGCCCGTCTATCCGCGTCATAGCCATTTTTCTCGGGTGCCCGCGCGGATGGACTGGTAGCTTGGGATTGTGCGAAAAGTCGCCGAGCGGCGATCATGCAAGAACGAAAACAGGCGAGGAACGGCCGGGGTCGCGCCCGACTTTGCTGGTTGCAAATGAGCATTCCAAGCCTGTTTTTAACGTAGCATGATCGTCGCGCAGGCACTTTTCGCACAATCCCCTAGGGCGCCTGAGCATTCGCTAATATTACGAGGCCCTCGCCATGACCGTGTCCACTGCAATTGCCCGTCTCAACGCCGCTGATCCGGATTTCGCCCGACATCTGGATCATCTGCTGAGCTGGGAAAGTGTGTCCGATGACGCGGTCAATCAGCGCGTGCTCGACATCATCAAGGCCGTGCGTGAACGCGGTGATGCGGCGCTGGTGGAATTCACCCAGCGCTTCGATGGTGTTGACGCCAAGTCGATTGACGACCTGATCCTCAATCGCGCGCGCCTGGAACTGGCGCTGACCCGTATTACACCGGTCCAGCGCGAGGCCCTGGAAAAGGCCGCCAACCGTGTGCGCATTTATCACGAGCGGCAGAAGCAGGATTCCTGGCAGTACACCGAGGCCGACGGCACCGTGCTCGGCCAGAAGGTCACCCCGCTGGACCGTGCTGGCCTGTATGTGCCGGGCGGCAAGGCGTCGTACCCGTCGTCGGTGCTGATGAACGCCATCCCGGCCAAGGTCGCGGGCGTGGCTGAAGTGGTGATGGTGGTACCGACCCCGCGTGGTGAGGTCAACGAGCTGGTGCTGGCGGCTGCCTGCATCGCCGGTGTCGACCGGGTGTTCACCGTCGGTGGTGCCCAGGCCGTGGCTGCGCTGGCCTACGGTACTGAAAGCGTGCCGCAGGTGGACAAGATCGTCGGCCCGGGCAACATCTACGTTGCCACCGCCAAACGCCACGTGTTCGGCCAGGTAGGCATTGACATGATCGCCGGCCCCTCGGAAATTCTCGTGGTGTGCGACGGTCAGACCGACCCGGACTGGATTGCCATGGACCTGTTCTCCCAGGCCGAGCACGACGAAGACGCCCAGGCCATCCTGGTCAGCCCGGATGCCGCCTTCCTCGATCGTGTGGCTGCCAGCATCGACAAGCTGATGCCGACCATGGAACGTGCCGATATCATCGAGAAGTCGATCAATGGCCGTGGTGCGCTGATCCAGGTGCGTGACATGCAGCAGGCCATGGACGTGGCCAACCGCATTGCACCGGAGCACCTGGAGCTGTCGGTGGCCGAACCGCAAGCCTGGCTGCCACACATTCGCCACGCTGGCGCGATCTTCATGGGCCGCCACACCAGCGAAGCGCTGGGCGATTACTGCGCTGGCCCTAACCACGTGCTGCCCACTTCAGGTACCGCGCGTTTTTCGTCGCCGCTGGGGGTGTATGACTTCCAGAAGCGTTCGTCGATCATCTTCTGCTCCGAACAGGGCGCGTCCGAACTGGGCCACACTGCCTCGGTCCTGGCCCGTGGCGAGTCGCTGACCGCCCACGCCCGCAGCGCTGAATACCGTATCCTGACCCAAGAGAAGGGGAACTGAGCATGAGTCGATTCTGGAGCCCCTTCGTCAAGGACCTGGTGCCTTACGTGCCGGGCGAGCAACCCAAGCTGGCCCGCCTGGTCAAGCTGAACACCAACGAAAACCCCTATGGCCCGTCGCCCAAGGCGCTGGAGGCCATGCGCGGCGAGCTGAACGATAACCTGCGCCTGTACCCGGACCCGAACGGTGACCGTCTCAAGCAAGCGGTGGCCGAGTACTACGGCGTGACCCCGGCGCAAGTGTTTGTCGGCAACGGCTCGGACGAGGTGCTGGCGCACATCTTCCACGGCCTGTTCCAGCACGATGCGCCCCTGCTGTTCCCGGACATCAGCTACAGCTTCTACCCGGTGTACTGCGGCCTGTACGGCATTGCCTTCGAACAGGTGGCGCTGGATGAGCAGTTCCAGATCCGCATTGAGGACTACAAAAAGCCCAACGCTGGCATCATCTTCCCCAACCCCAACGCGCCGACCGGTTGCCTGATGCCGTTGCAGGTGGTGGAGCAGCTGCTGCAGGCCAACCGTGATTCGGTGGTGGTGGTGGATGAGGCCTACATCGATTTCGGTGGTGAAACCGCGATCAGCCTGGTGGACCGCTACGATAACCTGCTGGTTACCCAGACGCTTTCGAAGTCGCGCTCGCTGGCGGGGCTGCGAGTGGGCCTGGCGGTGGGGCACCCGGACCTGATCGAGGCCTTGGAGCGGATCAAGAACAGCTTCAACTCCTATCCGCTTGACCGTGCAGCTATCGTCGGTGCGGCGGTGGCGTTCGAAGACCGTGAGTACTTCGAGGACACCTGCCGCAAGGTGATAGACAGCCGGGAGGTGTTGGTCGGTCAGCTGCAGGCCAAGGGCTTTGAGGTGCTGCCGTCGGCTGCCAACTTCATTTTCGCCCGCCACCCGCAGCAGGATGCCGGCGAGCTGGCGGCACGCCTGCGCGAGCAGGGCGTGATCGTGCGTCACTTCAAGCAGCCGCGTATTGCCCAGTTCCTGCGGATTACCATCGGTACGCCGGAAATGAACCAGGCACTGCTGGATGCGTTGAGCTGACGTGTAGGAGCGGGTTTACCCGCGAATACGGTAGCGGCGGCAACGGTGAACGGCGGGTGGAAACTGGCCAGCAGGCCCGGCTCATTCGCGGGTGAACCCGCTCCTACAACAGCCTGTGCGCGTCCATCGTAGGAGCGGGTTTACCCGCGAATACGGTAGCGGTGGCAACGGTGAACGGCGGGTGGAAACTGGCCAGCAGGCCCGGCCCATTCGCGGGTGAACCCGCTCCTACAACAGCCTGTGCGCGTCCATCGTAGGAGCGGGTTTACCCGCGAATACGGTAGCGGCGGCAACGGTGAACGGCGGGTGGAATCTGGCCAGCAGGCCCGGCCCATTCGCGGGTGAACCCGCTCCTACAACAGCCTGTGCGCGTCCAATGTAGGAGCGGGTTTACCCGCGAATACGGTAGCGGCGGCAGCGGCGAACGGCCGGTGGAAATTTGCCAGCAGGCCCGGCCCATTCGCGGGTGAACCCGCTCCTACAACAGCCTGTGCGCGTCCAATGTAGGAGCGGGTTTACCCGCGAATACGGTAGCGGCGGCAACGGTGAACGGCGGGTGGAAACTGGCCAGCAGGGCCGGCCCTTTCGCGGGTGAACCCGCTCCTACGGGGATCGCGCCAGCCCTTGAGAAACGACAGAACTGTTGCTTCTCAAGGGCTTAATAGCGGCGGTCTTCGATCACAAATGGCTTGGCTGCCGGCCTGTTGCGCACCGCCGCCGGTGTACCATCCAGCACCAGTACATAATCGTTCTGCTTGTCCATCCCCTCCGGATCGATCCATTGGTCGTCTCTGGCCGCAACCTGGGCAACCACATGGCCGTTCTTGATAATGGTCAGATAACCCTTGGCGTTACTGTTCCAGCGTAGCCGTCCTTTGTTTTCATCGGCCCGCGCCTTGCGCACGCCGGTATCACCCAGTAAAGGCGTGCCGTCCAATAGCCATTCCGGCTGCAGCTTGAGGCCCATGTGACGCAGCACCGTGGACGCTACCGAGGTCTGCGCGGGAAGCCCGTACAGGCCGCCGGGCCCAGGCATCTCCACAGGAATGCTCAGCTCGGTCAGTTCCTGATTCAACGGCTTATTGCTGGCGATGAAGATACTCTTTTCCTGCTCCGAAGCGCCGCTATGGCCTTTCCCCCAATAGTCCCGGCCATGGTTGGTGCTGACGAGTACCAGCCAGTCTTCCTGTGGGAACATGCGACGCCGCTGGTCTACCTTGTCCAATAGCCGCCCGATCTCGCTGTCGGCCTTGCGCAACGCCCGCGCATAGTGCTCACCATAACCCCTTTGATGGCCGATCTGGTCAGGTTCGTCCAGTTGAATGAACGTGAAGTCAGCGGGTGTGTCACCCAGGATCTGCAACGTACGCGCAATCACCTGTTCATCTGGCAAACCACTTTCGCGTACATCGGCGTCATGGGCGTCCTCCAGCAGAAATGCCGTGTTGATGGGTGACCAGTTGACGATGCTGGAGAGGTAGGCATTGGGGTAGGCCAGGCGTAGCCGCTTGAACAGGCTGGGAAACGCCGGGTTGACCCGTTGCGAGTCGTCGTCCGATTCAACGCCATGCTTGTTGCTCCACACGCCGGTCAGCAAAGTGATCCAGCCAGGGCCGCTCAACGTGAGCTGCTCGCTGGCTTTACCATTGATACCCCCGGCGTAAGCCTTGCCGTAGTAAAGCCGCTGCTCCAGGTTGGTTGCATCGCCCAGTTGCAAATACTGCTGCAGTTGCACGCCATCAAGGCCGATGAGCAAGGTCTTGGGGCGGCTCGGGTGTCGGGCCGGGTCACAGCCTGGCTGCAGGGCCAGGAACAGCAGTAACAGCAAACTCGCCATTCGCATGTGGGCGCATCCTTGAAAGCACGCAACGAGCGTTGCAACAAAGCGGCATGCCCACAACTGGCAGAAATACCAGGTGGTTTACGTCTTCGCCTGCAATCCAGTAAGCTGCGGCAATTCATCGGATGATTGGTTGAGTGACATGAATACAGAGCTGACCAAGCGTTCCCTGGTGGAGTTGGCGGTAGAGCGCATGCGCGAATGCATCGTGCTGGGCGATTGGCAGGTCGGCCAGCGCCTGCCTACCGAGCCAGAGCTTGCCTTGCAACTGGGCATTAGCCGTAACACGGTGCGTGAGGCCATGCGCGTGCTGGCGTTCAGTGGCCTGGTGGAAATTCGCCAGGGAGACGGCAGCTACCTGCGCACTGCCCAGGACCCGCTGCAGGCGGTGCACGCGATGTCCCGATGTACGCTCGAGCAGGCCCGCGAGACCCGCCATATCCTCGAGGCGGAGGCCATCGGCCTGGCGGCTTTGCGTCGTAACGATGCCGACCTGCAAGCGCTAAAGGATGCCCTGGAAGGCAGTGCCGGGCACTTTCACGGCGATGTCGATACCTATGTCGCCTGCGATCTGGTCTTCCACCAGCGGCTGGTCGATGCCGCCCACAACCCGGCATTGAGCGAGCTGTACCGTTACTTCTCCGGGGTCGTGGCTGCCGCTCTGCAACACAATATGGCCACCGTTCCGCGCTGCCAGGCCACGTTCGACTTGCATGGGCAGATCCTCGACGCCATCGAGCAACGTGACGCTGAACGGGCCAAGCGCCTGAGCCGTACCCTCATTGAATCCTGACACCGAGAAGGCCATGGCTGAATCCATCACCCGTAATACCCCATCGAACGAGCGGGATCTCGATGAGCTGCTGATCGACGCTGAAGCTGACGACGAACAGGTCCAGCAACAGGCTGTGGTGTTGCGGCGGCCCTGGCTGTTGCTGCTGGGCCTGGTGCTGGTGGCCTTGAACCTGCGCCCGGCATTGTCGAGCATGGCGCCGGTGCTGGGCCAAGTATCTGAAGGCTTGGGGCTGAATGCTTCGCAGGCGGGCTTGCTGACCACCTTGCCGGTGCTCTGCCTGGGCCTGTTTGCTCCCTTGGCGCCAGTGCTGGCGCGGCGCTTTGGCAGCGAGCGGGTGATTCTTGGGATCCTCGTCACCCTGGCGCTTGGCCTCGTGGTACGAAGTACCTTTGGGGCTGTCGGGGTGTTCCTCGGCAGCCTGATGGCAGGGGCCAGCATCGGCATTATCGGCGTATTGTTGCCAGGTATCGTCAAGCGCGACTTTCCGCAACACGCTGGCACGCTGACCGGTGTATACACCATGGCATTATGCTTGGGCGCGGCCATGGCCGCGGGTGCCACCGTGCCGTTGGCCCAGCATTTCGACGGCAGCTGGGCACTAGGGTTGGGCTTCTGGGTGCTGCCGGCTTTGCTGGCCATGCTGGTGTGGCTGCCACAGGCCCGTCAGGGGCATGGGCTGCACAGGGTGGCCTATCGCGTGCGAGGCTTGTGGCGTGACCCACTGGCCTGGCAGGTGACCCTGTATATAGGCCTGCAGTCATCACTGGCCTACATCGTGTTCGGTTGGTTGCCATCGATCCTGATCGGTCGCGGCCTCAGCCCTACCGAGGCAGGGCTGGTGCTGTCGGGGTCGGTAATCGTGCAGTTGATCAGCTCGCTCAGTGCCCCCTGGCTGGCCACCCGCGGCAAGGACCAGCGGCTGGCAATCGTGCTGGTCATGTCAGGTACGCTGGCGGGGCTGTTCGGTTGCCTGTATGCGCCACTTTCCGGGTTGTGGGGGTGGGCCATTGTGCTGGGCCTGGGGCAGGGCGGTACCTTTGCCCTGGCGCTGACCTTGATCGTGCTGCGCTCGAAAGATGCCCACGTGGCGGCGAACTTGTCGAGCATGGCCCAAGGGGTGG
Organism: Pseudomonas sp. KCJK9058; assembly: GCF_046230975.1. Classification (NCBI taxonomy): domain Bacteria; kingdom Pseudomonadati; phylum Pseudomonadota; class Gammaproteobacteria; order Pseudomonadales; family Pseudomonadaceae; genus Pseudomonas; species Pseudomonas sp. KCJK9058. Next base: position 96,458 of record NZ_JBJJLR010000003.1, on the reverse strand, counting down.
GTTATACCCTGGCCTCGATGGGGCCTTTCGCGGTGGGCCTGGTGCATGACCTGACCGGCGGCTGGGCGGCATTGGGTTGGATTTTTGCGGTACTGGGCGTTGGCGCCGTCGTGTTCGGGCTGGGTGCCGGGCGGGCACTGCAGGTGCAGGTGACCTGCGAAAAAGTCTGAGGCCTGTTTTTGCAGTACCGTCCTCTTGCCTGCCAAGAGGACGGGACTGGCATAAGCCATCGGGGCAGATTATCGTGCAGTTTTCGAACCTAGGACGGACAAGCCCACAATGAGCGATGCCAACCGCGCCCTGATTACCCGTTTCTACCAGGCTTTCCAGCGCCTGGATGCCGACGCCATGCTGGCCTGCTACAGCAGCGATATCGTTTTCAGCGACCCGGTGTTCGGCACCCTGCGCGGCAAGGACGCAGGCGATATGTGGCGGATGCTCACCACCCGCGCCAAGAACTTCACCCTGACATTCGACAGCATACGTGCAGATGAGCACAGTGGCAGCGCGCACTGGGTGGCTACCTACCTGTTCAGCCAGACCGGCCGTGTTGTGGTCAACGATATCCAGGCACGCTTTGTCATGCGTGATGGGCTGATTTGCCAGCATGACGATACCTTTGACCTGTGGCGCTGGTCGCGGCAAGCGTTGGGTGTTCCTGGAATGCTGCTGGGGTGGTCGCCGCTGATGCAGAACAAGGTCCGCCTGCAGGCATTCAAGGGGTTGCGCGCATTCCAGCAGGCCCAGGGTGAGTGAAGTCGTCGAACCTGCCGTTGGTAAGCCCTGGTTTGTCTATCTGGTAAGGGCAGCCAATGGCTCGTTGTATTGCGGCATCAGCGATGACCCGCAGCGTCGGTTCGCCGCGCATCAGAAAGGGCAGGGCGCCCGCTATTTCAAGACCAGCCCGGCCCAGGCGCTGGTGTACGTGGAGCAGTGGCCGGACAAGGGCGCGGCGCTGCGCCAGGAGCGGTTGGTGAAGCGGCTGCGCAAGTCAGCGAAGGAGGCACTGGTGGCCTCCTTTGGCGGCTTGGGGGAAATCAGTCCTTGCGGCGCTTCAGCTGATCCACCAAGGTTGTCGGCAGCCCCTTGATGATCAAGGTCCCCGCCGCTTCGTCATACTCCACCTTGTCCCCCAGCAAATGTGCCTCGAAGCTGATCGACAGCCCCTCGGCACGCCCGGTGAAACGGCGGAACTGGTTGAGGGTGCGTTTGTCAGCAGGAATTTCCGGCGACAGGCCGTAGTCCTTGTTGCGGATGTGGTCGTAGAACGCTTTGGGGCGGTCCTCGTCGATCAGGCTGGACAGCTCTTCAAGCGTCACCGGCTCGCCCAGCTTGGTCTGGGTGGTGGCGTACTCGACCAGGGTCTGGGTCTTTTCGCGGGCGGATTCTTCCGGCAGGTCTTCGCTTTCGACAAAATCGCTGAAGGCCTTGAGCAGGGTACGCGTTTCGCCCGGGCCGTCGACGCCTTCCTGGCAGCCGATGAAGTCGCGGAAGTAATCCGACACCTTCTTGCCGTTCTTGCCCTTGATGAACGAAATATACTGCCTGGAGTTCTGGTTGTTCTTCCATTCCGACAGGTTGATGCGTGCTGCCAGGTGCAGCTGGCCCAGGTCGAGATGACGGGAAGGGGTCACGTCGAGCTCGGCATTCACCGCCACGCCTTCGCTATGGTGCAGCAGGGCGATCGCCAGGTACTCGGTCATGCCTTGCTGATAGTGGGCAAACAGGATGTGGCCGCCGGTGGACAGGTTGGACTCTTCCATCAGCTTCTGCAGATGCTCGACAGCCACGCGGCTGAAGGCGGTGAAGTCCTTTTCCCCCTCCAGGTACTGCTTCAGCCAGCCGCTCAGCGGGTAGGCGCCCGATTCGCCGTGGAAAAAGCCCCAGGCCTTGCCTTGCTTGGCGTTATAGCTGTCATTGAGGTCGGCCAGGAGGTTTTCGATGGCATCGGAGGCAGCCAGTTCGGAGTCGCGAGCATGCAGCACGGCGGGGCTGCCATCGGGCTTTTTGTCGATCAGGTGAACGATGCAATGACGGATTGGCATGGAATTCTCGGCGAGCTGCAAAAGTTGCCAAGTTTAACCTAGACCTGAGGTGATGCAGTGGCCGTATGTTGGCAGATATGTCGGTTGTTCGTTTTTTGTTCAATTTTGTGTGTTTTCAGCTGAAACCCCCGAAAAACCTGCATTTAATCAAAGTGCGAAGCGGATATTTATCCATTCCTGTGGTAGTTTTGCGCGGTCTTGCGCCCCTCGTGTGCGCATTGCTGGCAGCATGCTGTCGTCGTGTCGAACCAAACGCCGATTTTCGTATCTACATACGCAATTGGCGCGGCCCTCCATTTCAAGGGGCTGGCCCGATAACGTCGTAGTCCGCTGCATAACCATCGAATTTGATAGGGAAGGAACACCACCATGGCATTGACCAAAGACCAACTGATTGCCGACATCGCCGAATCGATCGCCGCGCCAAAAGCCACCGCCAAGAACGCTCTGGAGCAACTGGGCCAGATCGTTGCCGACCAACTGGAAAACGGCGCTGAAATCACTCTGCCAGGCATCGGCAAGCTGAAAGTCTCCGAGCGTCCTGCCCGTACCGGCCGCAACCCTTCGACTGGCGCTGCCATCGAAATCGCTGCCAAGAAAGTCGTCAAGTTCGTTCCAGCCAAAGTGCTGACCGACGCTATCAACAAGTAATTGTTGTTTTGACGAAACCGCGCCCGGCTTGCCCGGGCGCGGTTTTTTCATGCCTGTGATTTACGCTGGGCGTGCCAGGCCTGGCGTGCGGCGTTGTCATGGAAGCTCCAGGCGACCATGCGGCTCTGTTTCTGACCCTGGCCCATCTCGATGATGCGCACGGCCTTGGCGCCGGACTTCTTCAACGCGGCCTCGATGCCCGGCAGGTTGCTGGCCTTGGACACCAGGCTGGTGAACCACAGCACCCGTTCGGCGTACTGCACGCTTTCGCCAATCAACTGGGTGACAAAGCGGATTTCGCCACCTTCGCACCACAGTTCATTGTTCTGGCCACCGAAGTTCAGCACCGGCAGCTTGCGTTTGGGGTCCTGTTTGCCGAGGTTCTTCCATTTGCGCTGGCTGCCGCGGGTGGCTTCGTCGCGTGAGGCATGGAAGGGCGGGTTGCACAGGGTCAGGTCAAAGCGTTCGCCCTCCTGCAGCAGGCCGCTGAGGATGTGCGCTCGGTTGGCCTGCTGGCGCAGGGTAATGGCTTTGCCCAGGCCATTGGCCTGGACGATAGCCTTGGCCGAGGCCAGAGCCACGGGGTCGATGTCTGAACCGAGGAAGCGCCAGCGGTAGTCGCTGTGGCCCAGCAGTGGATAGATGCAGTTGGCCCCCACGCCGACGTCCAGCGCACGCACTTGGGCGCCCCTTGGGACGTCGCCAGCATTGTCATCGGCCAACAGGTCGGCGGCTACGTGGATGTAGTCGGCACGGCCAGGAATGGGCGGGCACAGGTAATCGGCTGGGATGTCCCAGTGCTGGATGCCGTACTGGGCCTTGAGCAGTGCACGGTTGAACACGCGGACGGCTTCGGGGTTGGCAAAGTCGATGCTGGGCTTGCCGTGGGGGTTGGTGATGGTGAAACGGGCCAGGTCAGGGTGGGCCTTGATCAGGCTGGGGAAGTCGTAGCGACCCTGGTGGCGGTTGCGCGGGTGCAGGGTGGGTTTGTTCGGGGTCATGGCAGTGTCCAGCCCTATACGAGCGGTGGCTTGAAGAACCTGGGGCTGCTACGCAGCCCTTTCGCGACACAAGGCCGCTCCCACAGGGGGGGCGCCTTGAAGGTTGGCGCCGTCCTGTGGGAGCGGCCTTGTGTCGCGAAAGGGCCGTGCAGCGGCCCCAACGGTCTCTCTAGTGATTACAGCGCTGCAATCCGCGCATGCTGCTCGGTGAAGTTGGCCAGGGCCTGTTCGGACTCGGCCAGCTTGGCGCGTTCCTTCTCGATCACCGCAGGCGGGGCCTTGTCGACGAAGGCTGCGTTGGACAGCTTGCCGCCAACACGTTGCACTTCACCTTGCAGACGCTGGATTTCCTTGTTCAGGCGCGCCAGCTCGGCATCCTTGTCGATCAGCCCGGCCATTGGCACCAGCACTTGCAGGTCACCGACCAGGGCGGTAGCGGACAGCGGCGCTTCGTCGGCATCACCCAGTACGGTGAACGACTCGACCTTGGCCAGCTTCTTGAGCAGCGCTTCGTTTTCCTGCAGGCGGCGCTGGTCGTCGGCGTTGGCGTTCTTCAGGAACAGCGGCAGCGGCTTGCCGGGGCCGATGTTCATTTCGGCGCGAATATTACGCAGGCCGACCATCAACTCTTTCAGCCACTCGATGTCGCCTTCGGCGGCGGCGTCAATGCGCGCTTCGTTGGCCACTGGCCATGGCTGCAGCATGATGGTCTTGCCGTCGATGCCGGCCAGCGGCGCAATGCGCTGCCAGATTTCTTCGGTGATGAACGGCATGAACGGATGCGCAAGACGCAGTGCCACCTCCAGCACGCGCACCAAGGTGCGGCGGGTGCCACGGGCGCGCTCTACCGGGGCGTTTTCGTCCCACAGTACCGGTTTGGACAGCTCCAGGTACCAGTCGCAGTACTGGTTCCAGATGAACTCGTACAGCGCCTGGCTGGCCAGGTCGAAGCGGAACTGCTCCAGCTGGCGGGTTACTTCGGCTTCGGTACGCTGAAGTTGCGAGATGATCCAGCGATCTGCCAGCGACAGCTCGTAGGCTTCGCCGTTCTGGCCGCAGTCTTCACCCTTGTCCAGCACGTAGCGGGCTGCGTTCCAGATCTTGTTGCAGAAGTTGCGGTAGCCTTCGACGCGGCCCATGTCGAACTTGATGTCGCGGCCTGTCGAGGCCAGCGAGCAGAAGGTGAAGCGCAGGGCGTCGGTGCCGTAGCTGGCAATACCTTCGGGGAACTCGGCCTTGGTCTGCTTGGCGATCTTCTCGGCAAGCTTGGGCTGCATCATGCCGCTGGTGCGTTTTTCCAGCAGGGCGTCGAGGGTAATGCCGTCGACGATGTCCAGCGGGTCCAGCACGTTGCCCTTGGACTTGGACATCTTCTGGCCCTGGCCGTCACGTACCAGGCCGTGCACGTACACGGTCTTGAACGGTACCTGCGGGGTGCCGTCTTCGTTCTTGATCAGGTGCATGGTCAGCATGATCATGCGCGCAACCCAGAAGAAGATGATGTCGAAGCCAGTCACCAGCACGTCGGTGGAGTGGAACTTCTTGAGGAATTCGGTCTGCTCCGGCCAGCCCAGGGTGGAGAATGTCCACAGGCCCGAGCTGAACCAGGTGTCGAGTACGTCGTCATCCTGACGCAGGACCACGTCGGCGCCCAGCTTGTGCTTGGCGCGCACTTCTTCCTCGTTGCGGCCAACGTAGACCTGGCCGGCCTCGTCGTACCACGCAGGAATGCGGTGGCCCCACCACAGTTGGCGGCTGATGCACCAGTCCTGGATATCGCGCATCCAGGAGAAGTACATGTTCTCGTATTGCTTGGGCACGAACTGGATACGGCCATCTTCCACGGCGGCGATGGCAGGCTCTGCCAGCGGCTTGGTGGAAACGTACCACTGGTCGGTCAGCCACGGCTCGATGACCGTGCCGGAACGGTCGCCTTTCGGTACTTTCAGGGCGTGGTCGTCGATGCTGACCAGCAGGCCCTGGGCGTCCAGGTCGGCGACGATCTGCTTGCGCGCGACAAAGCGGTCAAGGTTGGCGTACTGGGCCGGCAGTTGGGTGTCGACCTGCTCGTTAACGCTGCCGTCGAGGTTGAAGGCCTGGGCGCTGGCCAGCACGAAGGCGTTCTTGTCGAAGATATTCAGCAGCGGCAGGTTATGACGCTTGCCGACTTCGTAGTCGTTGAAGTCGTGGGCCGGGGTGATCTTCACGCAACCGGTACCGAACTCGGGGTCGCAGTAGTCATCGGCGATGATCGGGATGCGACGGCCGACCAATGGCAGTTCGACGAATTTGCCGATCAGTGCCTGGTAGCGTTCGTCGTTCGGGTTGACGGCCACGGCAGCGTCACCCAGCAGGGTTTCCGGACGCGTGGTGGCAACTACCAGGTAGTCCTGGCCTTCGGCGGTCTTGGCGCCGTCGGCCAGCGGGTAGCGCAGGTTCCACAGGTGGCCTTTCTCGTCGTGGTTTTCCACTTCGAGGTCGGAGATGGCCGTGTGCAGCTTGGTGTCCCAGTTGACCAGGCGCTTGCCGCGGTAGATAAGGCCGTCTTCATGCAGGCGCACGAACGCTTCTTTAACCGCTTCGGAGAGGCCGTCGTCCATGGTGAAGCGCTCGCGGCTCCAGTCTACCGATGAGCCCAGGCGGCGAATCTGGCGGCTGATGTTGCCGCCGGACTGATCCTTCCATTCCCAGACTTTTTCCAGGAACTTTTCGCGGCCCAGGTCATGACGGTTCTGGCCTTTGGCTTCAAGTTGGCGCTCGACCAGCATCTGCGTGGCGATACCCGCGTGATCGGTACCCGGCTGCCACAGGGTGTCGCGGCCTTGCATGCGGCGGAAACGGATCAGGGCGTCCATGATCGCGTTGTTGAACCCGTGGCCCATGTGCAGGCTGCCGGTTACGTTCGGCGGCGGGATCATGATGGTGTAGGACTCGCCTGCACCTTGTGGAGCGAAATAGTTCTCGGACTCCCAGGTGTTGTACCAGGAAGTTTCGATGGCGTGCGGCTGGTAGGTCTTATCCATGCGCGGCGGGACCCTGTGCATTTATTCGGGAAAGCCGGGAAGTATAACCAAGCTGGGGGCCGCAGGCGACACCGTTGCCCGGTTCTACTCGGAACGCTTGATCAGCCGCTCGATCCGCGCATCCAGCCGGCGCTTGATTTCGTTCTCGATATGCGGGGTAAAGTCGTTGATCACGTCCTGCATGATCATCTGCGCTGCGGCGCGCAGCTCGCTTTCCAGGTGCAGCAGGGTGTCCTGGCGGCGGGTCTGCGGGTCGTCCTCGGGTTCGGCAGCTACAGGTTCGGCGGGCGCCGCGGGGTCGCTGGCGGCTTCGTCCAGCAGCAACGGAATCTGCTCTACCGTCTCGGTGAGCAGCGGCGGTTGCAGGTCGGCGTCGCCAAGCAGCTGACGGATCGACTCGAGGTCATCGAGCAGATGGGCGGAATCGGGCAAAGGGGAGGGCTTGTCCATCGTCGTTAAAGTCGCTGTAAGCGGTGGTCTTGCAGAGCATAGCCCTGTTCGCGGTAGAAACGGAATCGCTCACGGGCTGATTGGCGGATAGCCGGCTCTTCAACAACGATTTCGGCCACCCGCTCGAACTGCCCGACAAAGCCCGGCACGCTGGCGCCGAGGTTGATCAGCAGGCCGTGGTGCTCGCCGGCGTTGTCAGCCAGGCCCAGAACCACGTCAGCATCGGCATGCACCTCGGCGAGGTCGTGGGGCACGAAGGCCTCGCCCTTGAAGCGCCATAAGCGTTGGTCCAGTTCACTGCGCTGTGCTGCATCTTGGCAGTGCAGATAGACCCGATGGCCAAGGCGCCAGGCCTTCTCGCACAGCTTGCAGGCGAAATCGAGCCGCGCCGACAGCGAGTCGGTGGGCAGAATGTAGAAGTCGACTTTGCTCATGGTGGGAATCGCCGGCCGGTGGCGCGCAAGGCACCACCGGCTTCACGGCTTCAGGCGCCAGCGCGGTCCAGCAGGTACTGGGTCAACAGAGGTACCGGGCGGCCAGTGGCGCCCTTGTCCTTGCCGCCACTGACCCAGGCGGTGCCGGCGATGTCCATGTGCGCCCAGTTGTAGGCTTTGGCAAAGCGCGACAGGAAGCAACCCGCGGTGATCGTACCGGCCTTCGGCCCACCGATGTTGCCCATGTCGGCGAACGGGCTGTCCAGCTGCTCCTGGTATTCATCGAACAGCGGCAGCTGCCAGGCACGGTCGTCGGCGCGCTTGCCGGCATCGAGCAACTGCCCGACCAGGTCGTCGTTATTGCCCATCAGGCCGGAGGTGTGGCTGCCCAGGGCGACGATGCAGGCGCCGGTCAGGGTGGCGATGTCGATCACCGCCTGCGGCTTGAAGCGCTCGGCGTAGGTCAGGGTGTCGCACAGCACCAGGCGGCCTTCAGCGTCGGTGTTGAGGATTTCCACGGTCTGACCGCTCATGGTGGTGACGATGTCACCTGGGCGGGTGGCGCCGCCGCTTGGCATGTTCTCGGCGCAGGCCAGCAGGCACACCAGGTTGATCGGCAGCTGCAGCTCGAGCACTGCACGCAGGGTGCCGAACACGCTGGCGGCGCCGCACATGTCGTACTTCATTTCATCCATGCCGGCGCCTGGCTTGAGGCTGATGCCGCCGGTGTCGAAGGTAATGCCTTTACCCACCAGCACGAATGGCTTGTCGGCCTTTTTGCCGCCCTGGTAATTGAGCACGATCAGGCGTGGCGGCTGGTCGCTGCCCTGGCCCACGGCGTAGAACGCGCCCATGCCCAGGTCCTTGATCTTTTTCTCGTCCAGCACTTCAACCTTGAGGGCCTTGTGCGCCTTGCCCAGTTCCTTGGCCTGTTCGGCCAGGAAGCTTGGGTGGCAAAGGTTGGGTGGCAGGTTGCCGAGGTCACGGGTGAAGGCCATGCCGCTGGCGATGGCGCTGGCATGCTTGACCGCACGCTCGACTTCGGCCTGGCCGGCTTTGTCGGCCAGCAGGGTGACCTTTTTCAGCGCACGCGGCTCGGCTTTCTGGCTTTTGAAACGGTCGAACACATATTCGCCGTCCAGCAGGGTTTCGGCCAGCAGGCGGTATTTGCCGTAATGGGCGTCGCGGTTGCTGACCGCGATATCGTCCAGGGCCAGTACTGCGTCAGCGCCGTTCAGGCCCTTGAGCACGCCAGCGACACTGGCCACCAGTTTGCGCCAGGCGCGGTCGCCCAAGGCTTCTTCCTTGCCGCTACCCACCAGCAGCACGCGCTCGGCCTTCAGGCCCGGGAGGTTCTGTAGCAGCAGGGTCTGGCCCGGCTTGCCGGCCAGGTCGCCGCGCTTGAGCACGGCGCTGATGGCGCCTTCGCTGGCCTGGTCGACAGCCTTGGCAACAGCGCCGAGCTTGCGGTTTTCACCTACCGGAAGTACCAGTGTGGCGGTTTTTACGGATGCAGCAGCTACGCTTTTTACAACCAGTTCCATGTCAGGATCCCCGAATGATCGATACGAATGGCGCTGTGTGTTCCAGCGCTCTGGACGGGCCTGGCCGCGTCGTCGCGCACCAGCGGAAAAGCTGCCAGTTTGAGCCTGTGGCAAGCGTGCTGACAACCCCGTTGTGCACCTTCGTACGCGGCCAAGTGACAGGGGCGGTCAATCACAGGATAATGCGCGCACTTTACATGGAGGTTCGCCTTTGGCGAACCGGCATTGGTCTTGGATGTACTAAGTCATTGTTTGGCGCCATTGCATGGCAGTCCGCCCTGACAACCCAGGAGTGTCTGGTTTGATCGTCTTTCGTTATCTGTCCCGCGAGGTCCTGGTCACCTTGAGCGCCGTCAGCGCTGTGCTGTTGGTGATCATCATGAGCGGGCGCTTCATCAAGTACCTGGCCCAGGCTGCCCAGGGCGTGCTCGACCCTGGCGTGTTGTTCCTGATCATGGGCTTCCGCTTGCCAGGCTTCCTGCAACTGATCCTGCCTCTGGGGCTGTTCCTCGGCATCCTCCTGGCTTACGGGCGCCTGTACCTGGAAAGTGAGATGACCGTGCTGTCGGCCACTGGCATGAGCCAGCAGCGCCTGCTGGGCATGACCATGGCGCCGGCTGCCCTGGTTGCCCTGCTGGTGGCCTGGCTGAGCCTGAGCCTGGCCCCGCTGGGCGTGGCCCAGGTGCAGCAGATCATCAGCCAGCAGGATGCCCTGACCGAGTTCGACACCTTGGTGCCGGGCCGCTTCCAGACCTTGCGTGATGGCTCGCGGGTAACCTACACCGAGCAATTGTCGGATGACCGCATCAACCTGGGCGGGGTGTTCATCTCCGAGAAGCGCTTCAATCAGGACAAGACCAAGGACCGCGCCCCCTCGGTGCTGGTCGCCGAGAAGGGCCACCAGGAAATCCAGGCCGACGGCAACCGCTACCTGGTGCTGGAAAACGGTTACCGCTACGACGGCAACCCGGGCCAGGCCGACTACCGCGCCATCAAATATGACACCTACGGCGTGCTGCTGCCCAAGCCGGAAGTCGCCGAGGAAGTGACCGAGCGCGAAGCTATTCCCACCGTCGAACTGATCGGCAAGGAGGGCCTGCGTGAGCGCGCCGAGCTGCAATGGCGGCTGTCGCTGCCGATCCTGGTGTTCGTCGTCACCCTGCTGGCGGTGCCGCTGTCGCGGGTCAACCCGCGCCAGGGCCGTTTCCTCAAGCTGCTGCCGGCAATTCTTCTGTACATGGCCTACCTGACAATGCTGATTTCCGTACGCGGCGCCCTCGAGAAGGGCAAACTGCCGATCGCCCTGGGCATGTGGTGGGTACACGGCTTGTTCCTGCTGATTGGCCTTGGCCTGATGTATTGGGAGCCGCTGCGCCTCAAACGTGCCGCCCGCCGTGCGGAGGTGGCCCATGGCTAAGCTCGATCGCTACATCGGCCAGAGCGTGCTGCTGGCCATCCTGGCCGTGCTGGGGATCATCCTCGGCCTGGCTTCGCTTTTCGCCTTCATCGATGAGATGGGCGACCTGAGTGACACCTATACGGTGCTGGAGGCAGGCAACTTTGTCCTGCTTACCGCACCTCGGCGGCTGTATGAAATGCTGCCAATGGCCGCCCTGATCGGTTGCCTGATCGGCCTGGGCAGTCTGGCCAGCAGCAGCGAGCTGACCATCATGCGTGCGGCCGGCGTGTCCATCGGTCGTATCGTCTGGGCGGTGATGAAACCCATGCTGGTGCTGATGCTGGTGGGGCTGCTGATTGGCGAATATGTGGCACCGGTGACCGAGAACAAGGCTCAGGCCGACCGTTCCCTGGCCCAAGGTGGTGGTGAAGCACAAAGTTCCAAACGTGGCATGTGGCACCGCCAGGGCGAGGAGTATGTGCACATCAACGCCGTACAGCCCAATGGCCTGCTGCTGGGTGTGACGCGCTACCGCTTCGACAGCGAGCGCAAGATTGTCACCTCGAGCTTTGCCCGCCGTGCGCAGTACCAGAACGACCACTGGCTGCTCGCTGATGTGCGTACCACCTATTTCCGTGGCGACCACACCGAGGTGGTCAACGCGCCGGAGGAGCGCTGGGATGTTTCGCTCACCCCAGAACTGCTCAATACCGTGATCCTCGCGCCGGAGTCGCTTTCGATTACCGGCTTGTGGGACTACATCCACTACCTGTCTGACCAGGGCCTGAACAACTCCCGATATTGGCTGGCATTCTGGACCAAGGTGCTGCAGCCGATGGTAACGGCGGCCCTGGTGCTGATGGCGATTTCGTTCATCTTTGGCCCGCTGCGTTCGGTTACCCTTGGTCAGCGCGTGTTCACGGGTGTGCTGGTGGGCTTCGTGTTTCGCATTGGCCAGGACCTGCTCGGGCCTTCGAGCCAGGTATTCGGCTTCCCACCGCTGCTGGCGGTGGTGATACCGGCGGGCATCTGTGCCTTGGCCGGTGTGTGGTTGTTGCGCCGGGCAGGGTAATAGCCAGAGCTGCACAAGAAAGCCGACCTCAGGGTCGGCTTTTTCATGGCTGTTTATCTGGCCCGGCCCGTTCGCGGGTAAACCCGCGCCTACAGGTATCGCGCGGGCATCAGGAAAGGGCCCGAACCGGTAACGCCAATCCTCTGGCTCATTTCTTCTGTTTAGGTACCCGCACCAACTGGCTTTCCGAATAGATGTCATGCCAACCACGCTTGCGCTTGTCGATCAGCACCCAGAAAAAACCCAGCCCCAGGCACAGCCACGAGGCAATCGACACGACGAACCGCAAGAGCGCCTGCCACAGGCTGATGGCCGAGCCATCGGCATTCTGCACCCGAACGCCCCATACCTGCATACCCAGCGTCTGCCCACCGTGGGTCCAGAACTTGGCAAAGAAGCCGAACAGGGCAAACAGCAGTACCGTAGACAGCAATGGGTCGCCATCCAGTGCACCGGCCTCGGTCAGCTCGCGCATACGTGCTTCGCCGATGATCGACATCTGAATCATCTTGTAGGCGCCGGCGGTCACGATCAGCAGCGCGGTGCACAGTAGAAAGTCATAGAACATCGCTGCCAGGCGCCGGCCCAGGCCGACCGGCGGAAAATCTCCCTGGGGAGTGAGTAGAGGCTTGGACATGCAGGACGCTCCAAAAGACGAGCCCACTATTCTACGGGCAAAAAAAAGCCCCTGCACTTGGCAGGGGCTTTTCAAAGTCTGGCGCTGGATCAGACAGGTTGAACCTTGTCAGCCTGCATGCCTTTCTGGCCCTGGACTGCTTCGAAGGTGACTTGCTGGCCTTCTTTCAGGCTCTTGAAGCCGTTGCCTTCGATGGCGCGGAAGTGAACGAAAAGATCCGGACCGCTTTCTGGGGTGATGAAGCCGTAACCTTTTTCGTCATTGAACCACTTGACGGTACCCTTCTGACGCTCAGCCATTGTCTTATTTCCTATGAAACTTAAATTTTGATGACAGTTCTTTCGCACTTTTTTTGTAAGCGAAAGATTACTGGGCTGGGTTGCAGGAAAGTAAGAGACGTCGAACGGGTTGTAGCAAATCTCGGCTACTGGCCCAGGTCACGAACTGTTGCGACCCATGCAAACACAGTGCTGTGACTCTACGCCAACTGCCGAGCGAAAAACAAGCCCTTGGTCGTATGGAAAATTGACCGTTTGCCGACAACCGGCCGTTTGCGCGGAAACGGCATGGTGCCTGGCCTGGCGGTATGTTCAAAAGTTATTGGGGAGGTTCGAAAACGAATATCTCAAACCTGCCCCCAACCCTCACAAAGCAGTTTCAGCCACGGTAGTAACGTTGTGCTACGAAAGGCATTTTACTGACTTTCAAGGCAACCTTCTTGCCGCGCACGACAGCAAAAAGTGGCGTGTCGAGGGCGCTATGTTCACTATCGATATAACCCATTGCAACCGGTGCGCCGAGTGTCGGGCCAAATCCGCCGCTGCACACTTTGCCTACCGGTTTGTCGTTGGCATCTACTATATCCGCACCCTCACGTACTGGCGTGCGTTCTTGCGGCAACAGGCCGACACGTTTGCGCGCCACGCCATCGCGCTGTTGGGTGAAGATCGCCTCGGCGCCCGGGAAACCCGCAGCGCGTGCACCATCGGCACGGCGCACTTTGGAAATCGCCCACAGCAGGCTGGCTTCGATCGGCGTGGTCTCGCTGTTCATGTCGTGGCCATACAGGCACAGACCGGCTTCCAGGCGCAGCGAGTCACGAGCGCCCAAGCCTATCGGCTGGACTTCCGGCTCGGCCAGCAGGCGACGAGCGAGGGCCTCGGCTGCGTGGCCCGGTACCGAAATTTCGTAGCCGTCTTCGCCGGTGTAGCCCGAGCGGCTGACGAAGCAGTCCACCTCCAGCAGTGTTACTCGGCGGAACTGCATGAAGGTCATGCCGGCCACTTCTGGAGCCAGGCGTTCCAGCACCTTGACTGCAGCCGGGCCTTGCAGGGCGAGCAGGGCACGCTCCTCGAACAGCGGCTGCACCTCGCAACGGTTGCCAATGTGGGATTGCAGGTGAGCCAGGTCCTGCTCCTTGCAGGCGGCGTTGACTACCAGGAACAGGGTGTCGTCGCCCAGGTTGGCCACCATCAGGTCATCGAGAATGCCGCCTTGCTCATTGGTGAACATGGCATAACGCTGCATGCCCACCGGCAGGTCGATGATGTCCACCGGTACCAGGCTTTCCAGCGCCTTGGCGGCGTCAGCGCCACGCAGAACGATCTGGCCCATGTGCGAGACGTCGAACAGGCCGGCCTGCTCGCGGGTGTGCAGGTGTTCCTTGAGCACGCCCAGCGGGTACTGCACCGGCATGTCGTAGCCGGCGAACGGCACCATGCGTGCACCCAGTTCCAGGTGCAAGGCATGCAGTGGGGTCTTGAGCAGTGTTTCGGACATCGATGACTCCTTGCTGTCATTATTGGGTCAACATTCGATGATGTTGACGGCCAGGCCGCCACGGGCGGTCTCTTTGTATTTGCTTTTCATGTCGGCGCCGGTCTGGCGCATGGTGCGGATGACCTTGTCCAGCGACACGTAGTGCTGCCCGTCGCCGCGCAGGGCCATGCGTACCGCGTTGATGGCCTTCACCGAGCCCATGGCATTGCGCTCGATACAGGGCACCTGTACGAGGCCGCCGATCGGGTCGCAGGTCAGGCCCAGGTTGTGTTCCATGCCTATTTCGGCTGCGTTCTCCACCTGCTGCACGCTACCGCCCATCACTTCGCACAGCGCCCCGGCGGCCATCGAGCAGGCAACGCCGACCTCGCCCTGGCAGCCCACTTCGGCCCCGGAGATGGAGGCGTTCTCCTTGTACAGGATGCCGATGGCTGCGGCGGTGAGCAGAAAGCGCACCACCCCGTCCTCGCTGGCCCCCGGGACGAAGCGCATGTAGTAGTGAAGGACTGCCGGGACGATGCCCGCTGCGCCGTTGGTAGGGGCGGTGACCACACGACCGCCGTAGGCGTTTTCCTCGTTCACCGCCAAGGCGTAGAGGTTGACCCAGTCGAGCACAGACAGGGCGTCACGCAGGCTGGCTTCCGGGTGGCCGCTCAGTTGGCGGTACAGGGCCGGCGCGCGGCGTTTGACCTTGAGCCCTCCCGGTAATATGCCCTCATGCTGGCAACCTGCCGCGACGCAATCTTGCATCACCTGCCAGATGCGCAGCAGCCCGGCCCGGGTTTCTGCTTCTGGGCGCCAGGCGGTCTCGTTGGCCAGCATGACCTGGCTCACCGACAGGTCATGCGCGGTGCAGTGGCCGAGGAGCGCCTTGGCGGTCTTGAACGGATAGGCCAGCACCGTGGTGTCTTCGACGATGCGGTCATGGCCGGCAGCGTCCTCGTCGACCACGAAACCACCGCCTACCGAGTAATACTCGCGGCTTCGGATTTGCAGGCCTGCGTCGTCGAAGGCGCGAAATATCATGCCGTTGGGGTGGTAGTCCAACGGCTTGCGGATCATCGCCAGGTGCTGCTTTTCGATGAACGCAATGCTGTGTTCGCCCAGCAGGTTGATGCGTCCGCTGTCGCGGATGACCTGCAGGCGGGCGGGAATGCTGTCGGTGTCGATAATGTCCGGGTGTTCGCCTTCAAGGCCCAGCAGCACGGCTTTGTCACTGCCGTGGCCTTTGCCTGTGGCGCCCAGTGAGCCATACAGCTCGGCTTTGACGCTGGCGGTGCGGGCCAGCAGGCCGTCACGGCGCAGCCCTTCGGCAAACCGCGCAGCGGCGCGCATCGGGCCGACCGTGTGGGAGCTGGAGGGGCCGATGCCGATCTTGAACAGGTCGAAGACGCTCAGTGACATGTGGACCTCCTGCCAGGTTGTTGGGTGGACATTGAGCCCTGTAGGAGCGGGTTTACCCGCGAATGCGGCGGCAAATTCAAGATCGCATTCGCGGGTAAACCCGCTCCTACACAGAACCCGCCACCCAAGCCAGGTGGCGGGGAGGGCTATCAGGCGTCCTGATAGCTCTCGATCGACGGGCAGGCGCACACCAGGTTGCGGTCGCCGAACACGTTGTCGACCCGGCCGACCGGCGGCCAGTACTTGCCTTCCACCAGGCTCGCCAGGGGGTATACCGCCTGCTCGCGGCTGTAGCCATGGGTCCATTCGCCAACCAGCTCAGCCGCAGTGTGCGGTGCGTTTTTCAGCGGGTTGTCGTCCTTGTCCAGGCTACCGTCCTCCACCGCGCGGATTTCTTCGCGGATCTGGATCATTGCGTTGCAGAAGCGGTCCAGTTCTTCTTTGGACTCGCTTTCGGTCGGTTCGATCATCAGCGTGCCAGCCACCGGGAAGGACATGGTCGGGGCGTGGAAGCCGAAGTCGATCAACCGCTTGGCCACGTCGTCGACACTGATGCCGCTGGTGTCCTTCAGTGGGCGCAGGTCGAGAATGCACTCGTGAGCCACCAGGCCGTTACCGCCGGTATACAGAACAGGATAGTGCTCTTCCAGGCGGCGGGCGATGTAGTTGGCGTTGAGGATTGCCATCTGCGAGGCACGTTTGAGGCCGGCACCGCCCATCATGCGGATATACATCCATGTGATTGGCAGGATGCTGGCGCTACCGAACGGCGCAGCGCATACCGCGCCCTGGGTGTTTTCCAGCTGTGCATGGCCTGGCAGGAACGGCGCCAGGTGCGACTTGACGCCAATCGGGCCAACACCCGGGCCACCACCACCGTGCGGGATGCAGAAGGTCTTGTGCAGGTTCAGGTGGGAAACGTCGCCGCCGAACTTGCCTGGCGCGCACAGTCCGACCATGGCGTTCATGTTGGCGCCATCGATGTACACCTGGCCACCGTTGTCGTGGATGATCGCGCAGATTTCGCCGATCGCTTCCTCGAACACGCCGTGGGTCGACGGGTAGGTGATCATGATTGCAGCCAGGCGCTCGCGGTGCTCGATGGCTTTGGCGCGCAGGTCCTCAACATCGACGTTGCCACGGGCGTCACAGGCGGTAACCACGACACGCATGCCAGCCATGTGTGCGGTGGCCGGGTTGGTGCCATGGGCCGACGACGGGATCAGGCAGATATCGCGGTGGCCTTCACCACGGCTGCGGTGGTAGGCGCGGATCGCCAACAGCCCGGCGTATTCGCCCTGCGAGCCGGCGTTGGGCTGCAGCGACACGGCATCATAGCCAGTGGCCGCGCACAGCATGGCCTCCAGTTCGGTGGTCATCTGCAGGTAGCCCTGGCTCTGCTCGGCCGGGGCGAACGGGTGCAGGTTGCCGAACTCGGCCCAGGTGACCGGGATCATTTCGCTGGCGGCGTTCAGCTTCATGGTGCACGAGCCCAGCGGGATCATGCTGCGGTCCAGCGCCAGGTCCTTGTCGGCCAGGCGGCGCAGGTAGCGCATCAGCTCGGTTTCGCTGTGGTAGCGGTTGAACACCGGGTGTTCGAGGATGGCCGACTGGCGCAGCAGGGCGGCAGGCAGCAGGGAACCGGTGCTGGCGGCCAGTGCGGTGAAATCAGGCTGTGCCTGCTCGCCACCCAACAGCTGCCACAGCGACTCGACGTCAGCCTGAGTGCTGGTTTCGTCCAGAGACAGGCCCACATGGGCGGCATCGATCTGGCGCAGGTTGATGCCCTGGGCGCGTGCCTTGTCATGCAGGCTGGCGGTGGCAGTGCCGGTGGCCAGGGTCAGGGTATCGAAGGCGCTGGCGCCCACCACTTGTACGCCCAGCGCCTTCAGGCCGGCGGCGAGGATCGCGGTCAGGGCGTGGGTGCGTTCGGCAATGCGCTTGAGGCCGGCAGGGCCGTGGTACACGGCGAACATGCTGGCGATGTTGGCCAGCAGCACCTGGGCGGTGCAGATGTTGCTGGTGGCCTTTTCGCGGCGGATGTGCTGCTCGCGGGTCTGCATGGCCAGGCGCAGGGCGGTTTTGCCGAAGCGGTCGATCGACACGCCGACCAGGCGGCCAGGCATGTCGCGCTTGAACGCGTCGCGGGTGGCGAAGTAAGCCGCGTGCGGGCCACCGAAGCCCAGTGGCACGCCGAAGCGCTGGGCGCTGCCGATGGCTACATCGGCGTCGAATTCGCCCGGTGGGGTCAGCAGGGTCAGGGCCATCAGGTCTGCCGCTACGGCGACCAGGGCGTTGGCCGCGTGGAAGCGCTGCACGACCTCGCGGTAGTCGAACACTTCACCGTTGCTGGCCGGGTATTGCAGCAGGGCGCCGAAGAAGGCGCTGACATCGCCCAGCTCGCGCTCGTCGCCAACCACAACCTCGATACCCAGCGGCTCGGCACGGGTGCGCAGCACGTCGAGGGTTTGCGGGTGACAGTGCACGGAGGCGAAGAAGGCATGGCTGGACTTGTTCTTCGACAGGCGCTTGCAGAAGGTCATGGCCTCGGCCGCAGCAGTGGCTTCGTCGAGCAAGGAGGCGTTGGCGATCGGCAGGCCGGTGAGGTCGCTGATCAGGGTCTGGAAGTTCAGCAGCGCTTCCAGGCGGCCCTGGGAAATTTCTGGCTGATACGGGGTGTAGGCGGTGTACCAGGCCGGGTTTTCCAGCAGGTTGCGCAGGATCGGTGCCGGAGTGTGGGTGTTGTAGTAGCCTTGGCCGATGTAGCTTTTGAACAGCTGGTTCTTGCCAGCGATGGCCTTGAGCGCAGCGAGCGCGTCGGCCTCGCTCTGGCCGTCGTGCGAGCCAAGCACGCTGGTACCTTTGATGCTGTCGGGGATGACCGCAGCGGTCATGGCGTCCAGCGAGTCGAAGCCCAGTGCAGTGAGCATGGCCTGTTCGTCAGCGGCGCGCGGGCCTATGTGACGGGCGATGAATTCGTTGGCGGTGCCGAGGTTGATGGTCATGGCGGGATTCCTCAGGCGTCGTCGTTGGCTTTGAGCAGGCGGTCGTAGGCGTCCTGGTCGAGCAGAGCGGTTACGGCTTCTGCATCGGCAGGGATGAAGCGGAAGAACCAGCCTTCGCCCATCGGGTCTTCGTTGACCAGTTCCGGGCTGTCTTCGAGCTGGCCGTTGACCTCGACCACTTCACCCGTCAGTGGCATGTACACGCCGCTGGCGGCCTTGACCGATTCGACGGTGGACGCTTCGCTGCCTTTCTCATACTGCTGCAACTCTGGCAGTTGCACGAAAACCACGTCGCCAAGGGCATTCTGGGCGTAGGCGGTGATGCCCACGGTGACGCTGCCATCGGCTTCGACGCGCAGCCATTCGTGATCTTCAGTGAAACGCAACTCGCTCATGGGGAATCCTCGGGAAGCAGGGCGTTGGGGGCGCGGTGGCGCCGCGCTCTTAGGGTAGGATTCCCTTAGCAATAATGCGGCCAACCTATAAAACTTCTTATTTATCAATAGATTACGTAAATTTACGGAGAAGTCGTATTTATCGTGTGGAATGATATCGTTACAGGTGCCTCTGAGAGGAAAAGGGTTTGAGCATCAAACCCTTGTGCACCGACGGCGAGGAGGGTGTGTATCGTTTTCGCTACGACGTAGCGAAAACGATACATGTGGTGCCTGGACTGGCGAGGTGCCAATGGCCTTCGGTCATCTCACTTTCAGCAGATGATCCAGCGAAAACGCGCCGGCGCCTCGGGCAACCAGGAGCAGCAAGAGCCCTGCCCAGGTCAGGTGGGTGGGCCACGCATCGGGGTAGACGAACACTTCGATCACCAACGTCATGCCCAGCAGTGCCAGCGCCGATAGCCGGGTCATCAGCCCGAGCACCAGCAATAGCGGGAACAAGTGCTCAGCGTAGGCGGCCAGGTGCGCTGCAAGCCAGGGCGAGAGTAGCGGCAGCGCGTACTCGGTGCGGAACAGCTCATAGGTGCCGGGTGTAAGGGTGAGGAAACCCTCCACTTTGGTGCGTCCGGAAAGAAAGAATATCGAGGCGATCCCGAACCGGGCGACCAGGCACAACAGGTCATCGCTCAAACGCCGCTCGAGGCTCTGTGCAACGTGGTTCCAGGCGCGCCGCAGGCTGCTGGCCGGAGGTGTGAAATCGGCACTAGCCATGGTGGTGTTCTCCTGTGAAGGCGAGTGAGCGAAAAGCCTGGGCCGTCATCAGGCGCCCGAGCATCTCGGTGAAATCCAGGTCGGTTTCAGCGTGTCGCGCCAGGTCCGAGGCCTGCATCAGCGACTGTCCGGCAGCACAGGCCTTGAGAAACGCATGGCCACCTTTTCCCAGTGGCTGGTGGCATACGCCATCAGCGGTGCCGACAAACAGCACCCCTTCGCCCACCCATGGTTGGTCATCGGGCCAGGCAACCTGCTCGCGGGCGCAGCGCCACAGGGTGTACACAGGGTGCGCCTCGCACCAGTACCAGCGAGCACTGGCACGGGGGGGCAAGCAACCGTGATCAAGGTCGCTGGGGGTCATGCCTGCCAGGTCGACAAGGTTCAGGCACGTTTCGTACGGCGCGCTGAAGGCTTCTGTCCAATGCAGGTCCAGGCGGGCGACATCCGCCAGATACGGCACAGCGTGCTGTGACTGAATGTCTTCGAGGAAATCCGGGAAGGTTGCGCCATAGCAGATCAGCCGGGGATCGCTGGGGGGGAATTGCCGCGCGTAAACTGCCGCGGTCTCATCCATCCAGGCGCGCCCGACGAGTGTGCACACGCTCGGAAAGTTTGCGCGCAGCGCATCCACGCAGCCGGCCAGCACCGTGTTGCGATAAACCGCGAACGCCGCTTGTTCGGTCACTCCCGAAAGCTCGGGAGCAGGACGGGAATAGAGTGCCTCGATGAACGCTTGCTGGAACTGACCAAGGGAAAGGTTCATGGCAATACACCCGGGCAAGTCATGATCGACTGTGCGATGGACCGTTCAGCAAGCAGCTCGGTGAACGGGGGAAGCTTGTCGTCACGTTCAATGAGTGTCGGGCGCGGGCCGACACGGGAAACCAGTTGGCGGTACAGCACCCACACAGGCTCGGCCACCAGCGCATCATGAGAGTCGATCAACAGGCTGCCTTGGTCATCATCGCTGTGCCCGGCCAGATGAACTTCTGTGATGGCTTGCGCTGGAAAGCGGTCCAGGTAGGCAGTTGCCGAAAACCCCAGATTGTGAGCACTTACATAGACGTTGTTGATGTCCAGCAGCAGGCCACAACCGGTGCGACGTGTCAGTTCGTCAAGAAAGTCGATCTCGTCCCAGTCATGGCCCTGCAGCTGCAAGTAATGACTGGGGTTTTCGATGGATATACGCCGGCCCAATACCTCCTGGCATCGCTGGATGTTTTCAGCGATGCGCTGCAGGGCTTCGTTGCTGCGAGGAAATGGCAGCAGGTCTGGATGGTAGTGCCCCTGCCAGGTGGACCAGGCCAGGTGCTCTGATACAAGTACCGGTTCGATCTGATCGCACAGTGCGCGCAGACGCTGCAAATGGTCCTGATCGGGGGGCGCGTCAGCCGCAAGCGAAAGTGCTACACCATGCAATGAGACCGGGTGAAGTGCTGCGATTCGGTTCAGCCAGGCAAGGCGAGGGCCACCGACCATGTAGTTCTCCGGGTGAACCTCAAACCAGAGCCCTTCGAGATTGCACGCCAGCGCCTGGTCGTAGTGCTCGGCCTTCAGGCTGATTCCGGCGCCCATTCGTGCGTCTGCGTTCATGGTCGGTTTCCCCTGATCAAGACTTTTGAGGTGTCAGCGAGCCCATGCCGGCAGGTGTCTTGATCGATGTGCAGGTGCCGGCGGGGACGTTTTTCCAGTGCATGCCGTCGTAGTCCTTCTTCGCACTGCCGGCGCAACTGGTGCCGGCGCCGGCCTTGCAATCGTTCTTTCCTGCCATGGCGACGCCGTAGCATTTCTCCATGGCAGCGCCACTGCCTGCGGGTTGCGTGCTGTCGGCCGCCATGGCAACGCCTGCAAGCGAGGCGAGAGCGAGTGCTGCAGTGGTGAGGGCGAGGGTTTTCATGGGTCAATCTCCTGAGAATGTGGCCGTGGTCTTTACCGGCGGCTCATGGAGTAATTCGTGCCTTGCGTAAAACGGGTTACAGCCTTGGAAGAAATTTTTTCAGGGCGTGTCTTCACGACCTGATGTTGAAGCCAAGGGCATGGCATATTTGCAGCACCTGCGTGCCACACGCCGGGAGCGGATGAAGCAAGTCAATTGTATTCAGGGTGTAACCCAGGCGACCCATGCAGCGAACTAACTCACAGGATGAGCTCGAGGCTCGCGAGGCCCGGTTGAAAGCACTGTTGCTTCGGGGGCTGACAGGCGACCAGCTGGCCTATCAGGATTTTCTTGGCACGCTTGCGCTGCATGTACGTGCGTTTCTGCGCAGCCGTCTGAGCAGGCGCCCGGCCGAGATAGAGGACATGGTGCAGGATGTGCTGCTGGCGGTGCATAACGCGCGCCACACGTACCAGCCGCAGCAGCCGTTGACCGCCTGGGTGCAGGCGATCGCCCGTTACAAGCTGGCGGATCATCTGCGAAGTGTTTCACGTCGCGACGCCCGGCATGATGTGCTGGACGATGATGCGCAACTGTTTGCCGTCTCGGAGGTTGAATCAGCCGAGGCCAGCCGAGACCTGACCAAGCTGCTCAAGCAACTGCCAGAGCGGCAACGACTGCCGATTGTTCATGTCAAGCTGGAGGGGTTGTCCGTCGAGGAGACGGCACAACTTACCGGGCTTTCCAGTTCAGCGGTAAAGGTTGGGATACATCGAGGTCTGAAAGCGCTATCCAGGCTGATTGGAGGAGCCAACAACCATGAAGACTGACGATTTGATCGCCTTGCTGGCTGCAGGCGAAGGGCCAGTGCCGCGCCACGCCGTTTGCAATCGGATGGCAGTGGCTGTGCTGGGCGGGCTGACCGCCGCACTGCTGCTGACAATTACCCTTTACGGTGTACGCAGTGATATCACAGAGGTCGCACAAACCCCGTTGTTCTGGGGCAAAGTCGCCTTTCCAACCAGCTTGGCGTTGATCGGGCTGTGGTTGACGAGCCGCTTGGCCAGGCCAGGAGGGAAGGGCGCTGCAGGCTGGAAGATGCTTGGCTTGCCACTGCTGCTGGTCTGGTGCGGGGCGGCGGTGAGTATCGCCGGGGCGCCTGTGGAGGCGCGCGCCGACCTGTTGTTCGGGCGCACATGGCGTACCTGCGCACTGAATATCGCGTTGCTGTCGGTGCCGGCCTTTGTCACCGTGTTCTGGGCGCTGAAAGGCCTGGCGCCCACCCGGTTACGGCTGGCAGGTGCTGCCGGTGGCCTGCTGGCGGGCTCGAGCGCAACGGTGGCCTACTGCCTGCATTGTCCGGAAATGGGCGTGCCGTTCTGGGGTGTGTGGTATGTCCTCGGCATGCTCGTGCCGACGGTTTTCGGGGCCTGGTGGGGCCCCCGCATGCTGCGTTGGTAGGCTGTACCGGCAGGCCCCACGCAACTCAGAACGACGTGCTGATTGCCTGCCCTGGCTTCACAGGTTCGTGACCTCGCTTAACCCGCAACAAACCAGGGCAGTGCCAGGTACAGCTTGATCACGATGACATTGATGATGTCGATGAAGAACGCCCCCACCATCGGCACCACCAGGAAGGCAAGGTGCGAGGCACCATAGCGTTGTGTCACCGCCTGCATGTTGGCGATGGCTGTCGGTGTTGCACCCAGGCCGAAGCCACAGTGGCCGGCAGCCAGGACTGCTGCATCGTAGTTGCGCCCCATTACCTTGAACGTCACGAAGATTGCGAACAGCGCCATGACCAGTGTCTGCGCGGCCAACAAGGTAAAGAAGGGTAACGCCAGGGCTGCCAGGTCCCACAACTTGAGCGACATCAAGGCAATGGCCAGGAACAGGGACAAACTCACATTGCCCAGTACCGACACTTCCCGTTCGAATACTTTGTAAACGCCTAAAGCCCGAAGCCCATTGCGCAACACTACACCGACGAAGAGTACGCAAACGAAGGTCGGTAGTTCGAATGCTGTGCCTTTCAACAAGCCATTAAGTAATGTGCCCGTCAGTAAGCTGACCGCAATAAGTGCCAAGGTTTCTATAAATGAAAACGATGTGATCAGGCGCTCTTTGTCGGGTTGTTCGAAGCCCTTGGGTAACTGCGGTGCTTCTTCTTGCACGCCAGGTGTTTCGACCCGTTTGATCAGCAACCGGGCGACTGGCCCACCGATCAAACCGCCCAACACCAGGCCGAAAGTGGCAGAGGCCATTGCCAGTTCCGAAGCCGAAGCCAGGCCGAACCGCTCAGTGAAGGTCGCGCCCCAGGCAGCGCCTGTACCGTGGCCACCCGACAAGCTGATCGAACCGGCCAGCAGGCCCATCAGCGGGTCGAGCCCCAGTGCGGTTGCCAGGCCGATGCCCATGGCGTTCTGAACCATTAGCAAACCCGTCACCACCAGAAGGAATACGGCGACCACGCGTCCACCCTTCTTCAGGCTTGCGAAGTCTGCACTCAAGCCGATGGTAGCGAAGAATGCCAGCATCAACGGTGTTTGCAACGAGGTATCGAATTGGACGTGTACATCGAAACTGCGCAATGCCAGGAGTAACAGGGCAACGACCAGGCCGCCTGCAACAGGCTCCGGGATATTGTATGCGCGCAGGAAACCAATGCGTGCAACCAGGCCGCGTCCCAGTAGCAGTACCAACGAGGCGGCTACCAGTGTCCCGTAAAAATCGAGTTCGAACATCAGGGTACTCTTCGTTCAGGGTGACAAGCAAAATTGCAATGTCGCCATTCTACGGGGAGCACTCCAGTCACATGTGGCTGAGCGGCTAGGAAAAGTCCGATTCAATTATGGGTTTTGACCACAGCTGTCATGGTTTCCCGGGTATTCCATATTTACGCAGCCTCTGCGCGATAGCCGTGTGCGAAGTTTGCAAGCGCCCGGCCAGTTGCCGTGTTGACGGGTAGCTGGCATACAAGCGCTGTAACAGCTCGCGCTCGAAATCACCTACAGCCTGTTCCAGGCTGGCCACTTCGCCATCTTGCCCGCGTGCCACCGAGGTGCCGGCGATGTCCAGGTCGCCGATATCCACCAGGTTGCCCTCGCAGATAGCCGCGGCGCGAAAGATCACGTTCTGCAATTGGCGCACATTGCCCGGCCAAGGGTTGGCCAGCAGTGCCGAATGGGTGGAGGGGGTCAGCCGACAGGCTGGGCGCTGGATCTGCGTGCACGCCTGCTGCATGAAGAAGTGCGCCAGCATCAGGATGTCCTGGCCACGGTCGCGAAGCGGCGGTACCTCCAGGTTAAGCACGTTCAGGCGGTAGAACAGGTCCTCGCGAAAGCTGCCTTCGGCGACCATGCGCTCCAGATCGCGGTGGGTGGCGCTGATGATGCGCACATCCACCTTCACTTCACGGTCGCCACCCACCCGGCGGAAGCTGCCATCGCTGAGAAAGCGCAGCAGCTTGGCCTGCAGGTAGGGCGACATTTCACCAATTTCATCGAGAAACACGGTGCCCTGGTTGGCCAGTTCCATCAGCCCAGGCTTGCCACCCCGTTGCGCGCCGGTAAAGGCCCCGGGCGCGTAGCCGAACAGCTCGCTTTCGGCCAGGCTCTCGGGCAGCGCGGCGCAGTTCAGCGCCAGGAACGGGGCCGCATGGCGGCTGCTGACGGCATGGCAGGCGCGGGCTACCAGTTCCTTGCCGGTGCCGGTCTCGCCATGCACCAGCAGCGGCGCATCGAGCGCAGCCACGCGTAAGGCGCGGGCCTTGAGGGTGCGGATGGCCGGCGACTCGCCCAGCAAGGCATCGAAGCCTTCGGCGTGGTCGTGGTGCAGGGCCGACAGGCGTTCGCCCATACGCGAAGGTGGGTACAGCGTCAGCAGGCCACCGGCGTTGGTAATCGGCATGGCGTCCAGCAGCAGGCTATGGCCGTTCAGCTGCATTTCGCGCATGGGCAGGTGGAAGTTGTTGTCCAGCAGCGCCTGCAGCAGCGCGGGGTCGCCAAACAGCTCACCCACCGAGCGGCCGGCAGATTCGCGGCCGCACAGTTCGATCAGCGCCGGGTTGGCCAACAGCACCAGGCCTGCGCTGTCCACCGCCAGCACCGGGTCGCTCATGGCGGCCAGCAGGGCATCGAGCTGCAGGTGGCGGCGCTGGCCGGGGAGGATGTCGACCACGTCCACCGATTGCACGCCGTGTACTTCGAACAGCGCGTCGTGCAGTTCTTCAAGTACGGCGGGGCTGAGGGTGGGGGCGTCGATGTAGACGTTTGGCGGGACCATCTCCACGGCGTCCAGGTTGAGGTTGCGGGCACCGAGCAGGGCGAGGACTTCCTGGGTGATGCCGACGCGGTCGATGAAGCTGACGTGGATGCGCATGGGGTTCGAACAGTTGGCAACGGAGGCCGCCAGTATGCCCTGAGACGGGGTTCAGGCCCAAGGTCGGCGGTTGCGCATTCGCGGGCGTGCCCGCTCCCGCAGGGTTGCTGCTGTAGGGGCGGGCTTGCTCGCGAAAAGGGTCACTCCAGATGTTCAGGTTTGATCGGGTCGCCCGATTTCACATCGAGCTTTTCGCGAATGTCCGCAAACATATGGTCATAGAGCTTGTGCGGCGAACTCAGGGTCTCGAATTTCTTCGGCGGCGCCAGATACGACTGCGCCTTGCGGGTCAGCAGCATGAGGAAGCTGGGCAAGGCCTGGTCCTTGGCCAGGAAGAACTTTTCTTCCACCGTCTTGCCTTCGATGCTGCCATGCATGTGGAACTGAATGCCTCTGCCTTCCTTGGGGTCCGACACAGCTTCGTACTCGATGTTCAGGTCATAGCTGTGGTCGGCGTTGTTCAGCGCAGAGCGCTCGATGTGTACATGACCAGGCTGATACTGGGCCATGGCTATCTCCTTTGGAAGGTCGAAAATGGCGGGCCGCGTAAGCCCGCCGACTGCATTCAACGGTAGCTGATCCCCGGCTTCTCGGTGGATACCCGAGTGCCGGCTTTGCCTTTGACGATGCCTTCGATGTTCTCCAGCGAACTGATCACCGCCACCTTGCCGGTGTTGCGGGCAAAGTCGCAGGCGGCCTGCACCTTCGGCCCCATGGAGCCGGCGGCAAACCCCAGCGTTTCCAACGCGTCCGGGTGGGCCTGGGCGATGGCCTTCTGCGTCGGTTTGCCCCAGTCAATGTAGGCTGCATCGACGTCGGTGGCGATAATCAGAAGGTCGGCTTCCAATTGCTCGGCCAGCAGCGCCGAGCACAGGTCTTTGTCGATCACCGCCTCGATGCCTTTGAGCTTGCCGTTTTCATCGTACAGGGTGGGGATGCCGCCACCGCCTGCGCAAATCACGATGCTGCTTTTTTCCAGCAGCCACTTGATCGGGCGAATTTCGAAGATGCGCTTGGGTTTCGGGCTGGCTACCACGCGGCGGTACTTGTCGCCGTCGGCCTTGACCACCCAGCCCTTTTCCTTGGCCAGGCGCTCGGCCTCTTCCTTGCTGTAGACCGGGCCGATGAACTTGGTCGGGTCCTTGAAGGCCGGGTCGTTGGCATCCACTTCCACTTGGGTGAGCAAGGTGGCGAATGGCACCTCGAAGGCCAGCAGGTTGCCCAGTTCCTGTTCGATCATGTAACCGATCATGCCCTCGGTCTCGGCACCCAGCACGTCCAGCGGGTAGGCCTCGTCTGGCTTGTACGACAGGGCCTGAAGCGACAGCAGACCCACTTGCGGGCCGTTGCCGTGGGCGATGACCAGCTCGTTGCCAGGGTGAATCTTGGCGATCTGTTCGGTGGCGGTGCGGATATTGGCGCGCTGGTTGTCAGCGGTCATGGGCTCGCCGCGACGAAGCAGGGCGTTGCCGCCCAATGCAACAACGATACGCATGTGGAATGTCCTTTAGCGAAAGAATGAATGGACTGTCGCTGCACGGAGGCTGCTGAGTTCGCTGTGGGAGCGGGCATGCCCGCGAAGAGGCCAGACCTGACATCATCGATGATGCGGCTGACGCCTTCGCGGGCACGCCCGCTCCCACAGGGACTGCGGGCTACCTATAGATCAGCCAGGGTCGATACCAGGATCGCCTTGATCGTGTGCATGCGGTTTTCCGCCTGCTCGAAGGCGATGCACGCTGGCGATTCGAACACGTCATCGGTCACTTCGATGCCGTTGGCCAGGTCCGGGTATTGTTCGGCGATCTGCTTGCCTACCTTGGTGTCGGAGTTGTGGAATGCCGGCAGGCAGTGCATGAACTTGGTCCGAGGATTTCCGGTGGACTTCATCAGTTCGGCATTCACCTGATAAGGCTTGAGCTGCTTGATGCGCTCACCCCAGGCTTCGATCGGCTCGCCCATCGATACCCACACGTCGGTATGCACAAAGTCGACACCCTTGACCGCGGCTTTCGGGTCTTCGGTGAGGGTAATGCGTGCGCCGCTTTCTTCAGCATACTGCTTGCAGCGCTCGACCAGGTCGTCATGTGGCCACAGTGCCTTGGGCGCGGCGATGCGCACATCCATGCCAAGCTTGGCGCCGATCAGCAGCAGCGAGTTGCCCATGTTGTTGCGGGCATCGCCCAGGTAGGCGTAGCTGATGTCGTGCAGCGGCTTGTCGCTGTGCTCACGCATGGTCAGCACGTCGGCGATCATCTGGGTGGGGTGATATTCGTCGGTCAGGCCGTTGAACACCGGTACGCCGGCGAACTTGGCCAGCTCTTCGACGATTTCCTGCTTGAAGCCACGGTACTCGATGGCGTCATACATGCGCCCGAGCACACGGGCGGTGTCCTTCATGCTTTCCTTGTGGCCGATCTGCGAGGAGTTGGGGTCGATGTAGGTGACGTTGGCGCCTTGGTCATAGGCTGCGACTTCGAAGGCACAACGGGTACGGGTGGAGGTTTTTTCGAAGATCAGGGCGATGTTGTTGCCCTTCAGGTGCTGCTGCTCGGTGCCCGTGTACTTGGCGCGCTTGAGGTCGCGGGACAGGTCCAGCAGGTAGCGCAACTCGCGGGTGGTGTGGTGTTCCAGGCTGAGCAAGTTGCGGTTGTGAATGTTGAACGCCATGACAGTTTCTCCTTGAGTTCGGTGATGTCCCGGCCGCCACTTCATGGGTGCGGCCGGGCGTAATGGTCGTTAGTAGTCGATCGGGTCGCGCACGATAGGGCAGGTCATGCAGTGGCCGCCGCCACGGCCCCGGCCCAGTTCGCCGGCGCTGATGGTGATGACCTCGATGCCGGCCTTGCGCAGCAGGGTGTTGGTGTAGGTGTTGCGGTCGTAGCCAATGACCACGCCCGGCTCGATGGCCACCACGTTGTTACCGTCATCCCACTGTTCGCGCTCGGCGGCGAAGCTGTTGCCGCCGGTCTCGACCACGCGCAGCTTGACACCCAGTTGCTCGCCCACCACTTCGATGAACGACTTGTTGATGCGGCGTACATCCATTCCGTAAGGCTTGCTTTCGTCCGGGCGGATGATGAATGGCACAATCTCTTTCACCACTTCCGGGAAGACCGTGACCAGGTCGCGGTCGCAGAAGCTGAAGACAGTGTCCAGGTGCATGGCGGCGCGGGACTTTGGCAGGCCGGCGACGATCACTTCCTTGACGGCGCCCTTGGCAAACAGGTTTTGCGCGAGCTGGCCGATGGCCTGGCGCGAGGTGCGCTCACCCATGCCGATGAGCACGATGCCATTGCCGATCGGCATCACATCACCGCCTTCGAGGGTGGCATTGCCATGGTCCTTGTCCGGGTCGCCATACCACACCTGGAAGTCGGCCTCGGTGAACGCCTTGTGGAACTTGTAGATGGCGGTGGTCAGCAGGGTTTCCTGGCGACGCGCCGGCCAGTACATCGGGTTCAGCGTCACGCCGCCGTAGATCCAGCAGGTGGTGTCGCGGGTGAACTGGGTGTTGGGCAGGGGTGGCAGGATGAAGCTGGAGTGGCCCAGGTAGTCGTTGTACATCTTCACGACTTCGGCGCCTTCGCTCTGCGGCAGGTCCTGGCCTGCCACGCCGCCGATCAGGAATTCGGCCAGGTGGCGTGGCTCCAGGCCTTCGAGCCAGCTGCGCACTTCGTTGGTCAGGCCTACACCGACGGTATCAGGGGTGATCTTGCGGTCGAGGATCCACTTGAGCGCCTCTTTGTTCTGCACGATATCGGTCAGCAGGTTGTGCATCTCCAGCACATCCACGCCACGCTCGCGCATCTTGGTGACGAAGTCGAAATGGTCACGCTTGGCCTGGTCGACCCAGATCACATCGTCGAACAGCAGTTCGTCACAGTTGCTCGGCGTCAGGCGCTTGTGCGCCAGGCCCGGGGCGCAAACCATCACTTTGCGCAGTTTGCCGGCTTCGGAGTGGACACCGTACTTCTGTTTTTCAGCGGACATGGTTTCATTCCTCCAATTGAGCGAAGACGTGGGTCAAAGGGTCAGGAAGCCGTCATACAGGCCAAAGGCTGCCACCAGGGCGCCAATGACCACGGCTGCGAAGATCAGTTTTTCCACGTTGGTGAAGACCGGTTTGCCCACCTCACGCTTGGCCTTGGCGAACAGGATGGCGCCAGGTGCGTAGAGCAGGGCAGAGAGCAGCAGGTATTTCACGCCGCCGGCGTACAGCAGCCAGATGGCGTACAACAGGGCGATGCCACCGATGATCAGGTCCTTCTTGCGTTCGGCCAGGGCCTGTTCGTAGGTTTCGCTGCGCAGTGCCAGCAAGAACGCATAGGCTGCCGACCACAGGTAGGGCACCAGGATCATCGAGGTGGCGAGGTAGATCAGAGACAGGTAGGTGCTGCTTGAGAACAGCGTGATGACCAGAAAGATCTGCACCATGGCGTTGGTCAGCCACAGGGCGTTGGCCGGTACCTGTTTGGCGTTCTCGCGGCGCAGGAACTCCGGCATGGTGTGGTCCTTGGCTGCGGCGAACATGATCTCGGCGCACAACAGCACCCACGACAGCAGCGCCCCGAGCAGCGAGATGACCAGGCCGACGCTGATCAGCACCGCCCCCCAGTGGCCGACCACATGCTCCAGCACGGCAGCCATCGATGGGTTCTGCAGCTTGGCCAGTTCCGGTTGAGTCATGATGCCCAGCGACAGCACGTTGACCAACACCAGGAACAGCAGCACGGTCACGAAGCCGATCACCGTTGCCTTGCCCACGTCGGTGCGTTTTTCCGCCCGCGCCGAGAAGATGCTCGCGCCCTCGATGCCGATGAATACCCACACGGTAACCAGCATCATGTTGCGCACTTGGTTCATGACGCTGCCAAGCTCTGGCGTGCCTACGGCCCAGATATCGGCGGTGAAGATGTCGAGCCTGAAGGCGAACAGGCAGATCAGGGCGAACAGCACCAGCGGCACCACTTTGGCCACAGTGGTGACCAGGTTGATGAAGGCTGCCTCCTTGATGCCGCGCAGTACCAGAAAGTGCACCGCCCACAACAGGATCGATGCGCCAATGATGGCGGCTGGGGTGTTGCCTTCACCGAAGATCGGGAAGAAGTAACCCAGGGTGCTGAACAGCAGTACGAAGTAGCCGACGTTGCCCAGCCAGGCACTGATCCAGTAGCCCCAGGCCGAGGAAAAGCCCATGTAGTCGCCGAAGCCGGCCTTGGCATAGGCATACACCCCGCCATCCAGGTCAGGCTTGCGGTTGGCCAGGGTCTGGAACACGAAAGCCAGGGTCAGCATGCCGACCGCGGTGATCCCCCAACCGATCAGCACGGCCCCAACCCCTGCGCTGGCGGCCATGTTTTGCGGCAGCGAGAAGATCCCGCCGCCAATCATCGAACCGACGACAAGTGCAACTAATGCGCCGAGCTTTAGTTTTCCGGATGAATCAGACATTTAACAACTCCTGCCAGGAGAAAGTTGACGACAGAATAGATCCGACGCCGTTGCCTTGACCTGACTTACGTCAGTTTAAGGCGACGTGAAGGTAGGAAATTTCCTTCACGGGTGCTCCTGGAGAGTGCCGACAGCTTGAGCTGCAGGCCTTGTGTGCTGGCACCTCCATGTCCTTCTAGAGCAAACGCTCTGTTCAGCCTGCGAAGCTTGAAACTAGCCGCTTTTGCCGCTTTAGCAAATTTTTCACAAGAATTTCGAGTTTTATCAGTTTCTTTTCTAGTTGCTGGACTGCTGCTAGTTTTGAGGGAGCAGGTACATAGACAAAGCAGTTATTAGTGATATAGGTTGGGCGCACGGCTTCAGTATAAGTAACGGTATTTATATAGCCAGCAAGGCTGTTTCAAACGCATGACAGGCTGGAAGAAAGGGAGGCTCATGAGCGAACCGGGACAGAAGCTGCGCCTGGGCGCGCTGATCGCGCTGGTGGTCGGGTCGATGATTGGCGGCGGGATCTTCTCGCTACCGCAGAACATGGCCGCGCGTGCTGATGTGGGTGCAGTGCTGATCGGCTGGGGGATCACCGCAGTCGGCATGTTGGCCCTGGCTTTCGTGTTCCAGACCCTGGCCAACCGCAAGCCGGAACTGGACTCAGGGGTATATGCCTACGCCAAGGCCGGCTTTGGCGAGTACATGGGCTTTTCCTCGGCCTGGGGCTACTGGATCAGCGCCTGGCTGGGCAATGTCGGCTACTTCGTACTGCTGTTCAGCACCCTGGGTTTCTACTTCCCGGTGTTCGGCGAAGGCAACACGCCCATCGCCATCGGTTGTGCCTCGTTGCTGCTGTGGTCGGTGCACTTCCTGGTACTGCGCGGCATCAAGGAGGCGGCCTTCATCAACCAGGTCACCACCGTGGCCAAAGTGGTGCCTTTGCTGATTTTCGTGGTGATCGCGGCATTTGCCTTCCGCGCCGATATCTTCACCCGGGATATCTGGGGCTTGAGCAACCCACAATTCGGCAGCGTGCTGGAGCAGGTGCGCAACATGATGCTGGTGACCGTATTCGTGTTCATCGGCATAGAGGGCGCCAGCGTGTATTCCGGGCGTGCCCAGCGTCGGTCAGACGTGGGCAAGGCCACGGTCATCGGTTTTCTGGGTGTGCTGGCGCTGCTGGTGCTGGTCAACGTGTTGTCGCTGGGCATCATGACCCAACCGGAACTGGCCGGGCTGCAGAACCCCTCCCTGGCCTCGGTGCTGGAGCATATCGTCGGCCCCTGGGGCGCCTTGCTGATCAGCCTCGGCCTGGCGGTCTCGCTGCTTGGCGCCTTGCTTTCATGGGCGTTGTTGTGTGCCGAAATCCTCTACGCCACGGCGCGGGACAAGACCATGCCGCGCTTTCTGGCCAAGGAAAACGCCAACCATGTGCCGGCTAACGCCCTGTGGCTGACCAACTGCATGATTCAGGGTTTCCTGCTGATTACGCTGTTCTCCGCCGGTACGTACACCAGTCTGATCTACCTGGCCTCGTCGATGATCCTGGTGCCCTACCTGTGGTCTGCGGCGTATGCCGTGCTGCTGGCGATGCGCGCAGAAACCTATGCCGGGCAGCCGAGGTTGCGGCGCAAGGACTTGCTGGTGGCGCTGGTTGCCCTGCTGTATGCCGTGTGGCTGCTGTATGCCGGCGGGCTCAAGTACCTGCTGCTTTCGGCGCTGCTGTACGCCCCTGGCGTCATCTTGTTCGCGAGGGCCAAGCATGAGCAGGGGCAGACGTTGTTCACGGCCTGGGAAAAGCTGATTTTCGCCGCCGTGCTGGTGGGTGCCGCGCTGGCGGCCTACGCCTTGTATTCAGGGCTGCTGAGCTTGTGACGGGGCAGGGCAGGCGTGTTCCGGGCGTGACCAGATCCACAGGTTGCCCAGGGTCATGCCGGCGATTGCCAGGAATACCGGCCAGTGGTGTTCCAGAAAGGTCAGCATCAGGCCCGCGCACAGCAGCATGCTGATGGTTGCGCTGACCTTGGCCCGGCGCTGGATCACCTTGCCGTTGCGCCAGTTATGCAGAATTGGCCCGAACAGCCGGTGGTTCTCCAGCCATGCCGACAGGCGCGGTGAGCTGCGCGTGGCGGCCCAGGCGGCCAGCAGGATGAACTCGGTGGTCGGCAAGCCAGGAATCACAATGGCGACCAGGCCCACCCCGAGGCTCACGTAGGCCAGGATTCCATACAACAGGCGGGCGAGTTTCGAGCGGGCTGGTCGGGTCATGTTCTCACTGCATAAAACGGTTCGGCCACCGGAGGGGTGGCCGGC
The DNA here is from genome assembly GCF_046230975.1 of Pseudomonas sp. KCJK9058. Taxonomy (NCBI): domain Bacteria; kingdom Pseudomonadati; phylum Pseudomonadota; class Gammaproteobacteria; order Pseudomonadales; family Pseudomonadaceae; genus Pseudomonas; species Pseudomonas sp. KCJK9058. Next base: position 62,834 of record NZ_JBJJLR010000003.1, on the reverse strand, counting down.
TTCGGCGTATCAGACCAGCGCGGCATCAGCAGCGTAGGCGTGCTTGAGCAGCTCGGTGAAGCGCTCGAAAGCGGCCACTGCACCGCGCTCGGCAGCCGCTTCCTCTTCCGGCGAGAGCGCCAGGCCATCGAGGATGCGGGTGAACTGCTTCCAGCCTTCGGCACGGCCACCGGCGGGCTCCCCCAGGTGACGGGCACCGAAGCTGTCGGACAGTTCCAGGGCCACGGCACGCTTGATCAGAAACGCAGCGCCCAGTTTGGAGCCTTCGGAGACGAAGATCCAGCCCATTGCCTCGCCCAGGCTCAGCTTGCCCACGGCACCCGGTACGGCGGCCGGTACTTCGGTGTCGAGGTCGGCAAGGTCCAGGCGGGCCTGGTCGGCACGGCAGCGCTCAGCCAGATCAGGGACGATGGCGATCAGCTGAGGGTCGTTGTACAGGGCCTGCAGCTCGGACTGGAACAGGTACTGCGCGACGACGAAGCGGGCGAAGCTTTCGCGGCTGTCGAAAGGCGCGTGGGATTTGACCAGGGCATCCAGTTCGGCGTGCGGAGCGTGGGTGATCTGGTTCAGGCGCTGGGAGCGCAGGGATGGGCGTTCGGTCATGGGGCAGTCCTTGGAAAGAGGGCGTCTAGATACAAGACGAAACAGCGGGAGCGGGACAGTAAAAAAAGCCGGTATTTGGTTTGCCAGTACCGGCCTCTTCGCGGGTAAACCCGCTCCTACAGGCGCATCACTGGCTCAAGGCATGCGCAGTGCCTGTAGGAGCGGGTTTACCCGCGAAGGGGCCGGCACTGACGGAACACATCGACTAGTGGCAGCTCAGGTCAGATATCCCAAACCACATTGATACCGAAATTGCGCCCCGGCATGGTCAGGCGGTCGATGTTGGCTGGCTGGGTCACAGCCGCCTCACCCTGGCCGTCGTAGCTGCGCACCGAATCCCACTGCCAGTACTTCTTGTCGGTAAGGTTGTATAGCCCGGCGTTGATGGTGACGTCGTCGGTGACCTTGTAGTAGCCGGTCAGGTCCAGCACACCGTAGCCCGGGGTGCGGAACTTCGAGGTAGAACCGTCAGGCGAATAAAAGGTGCTGTCGTCGACACGGGTCTTGCGCTTGACCAGCGTCCAGCTCAGCAAGCCACCGTAGTTCTGCTGCTCGTAGCCCAGGCCGAATACGCCCTTGAGCGGGTTGACACTGTTCAGCGGTTGACCGGTGTCATCGTTACGACCATAGGTGTAGGCAATCGAGGTTTGGGTATAGAGACCCTGCGGTGCGCCGAAGTGGTCGAGGTTCAGGCGGCCCTTGAATTCGGCACCCTTGATGGTGGCGTGCTTGATGTTGTTGGCCTGGAAGGTCTGTTCCAGGTTGGCGCTTTGCACGGCATCTTCGTCGATGAAATCACGATACTTGTTGTAGAACACTGCCACGTCGAAGTTGCCGGCGTCGAAGTTGCCTCGTAGGCCGGTTTCGTAGCTTTTGCTCTTTTCAGGCTCAAGGTTCGGGTTGCCCTCCACGCGGTAGCCTTGGTCCAGGTTCTGGAAGCGGCCATACATGGCTTTGGCGGTCGGCGTGCGGAAGCCCTCTGCATATTGGCCGTACCAGGTGTAATTGTCGTTGAAGGCGTAGGTCAGGCCGAACTTGGGCGAGACGCGGTGCCACTTCTTGTCCGAATCGTCCTGGGAGGTAGGCGCCGTACCGCTGGACTCCAGGCCACGCAGGAATGCCTCGGTGAATTTGGGCTCCATACGGGTGTAGTCGTAGCGCGCGCCGGGCATGAAGGTCCAGTTGTTCCAGCGGATTTCATCCTGCGCGAACAGGCTGTAGGTATTCACGGTCGGGTCCGGGAAGTCGCTGACCAGAACCTGGCCGTCTGCCGGGCGTTCGGCGCCGGCGGCTGAACAACCGGATCCTACGGTCAAGCAGGTACCGGTACCGCTGCGCGAACCGGTGACCTTTTCGTGCTTGAGCGTTGTGCCGTAGGTCAGCAGGTGGTCGGTGGCGCCGATGCTGAAGGCTTTGTCCAGCTGGGCGTCGAACACCCACTGGCGGTCCTTGTAGGTGGTATCGCGGGTGCGCAGCACTTGGCGGCCAGGCGGCACGTAAACTTCCTCGGTGTGCTGGTCGGTCTTGGCAATCTGGTAGTTCAGGCTCCACTTGACGTGGTCGGCGACCAGCGAGTCCAGGCCGAACTCATGGTTAATGCCGAAGCGCTCGCGGGTGATGGTGTCGTTGCCATTACGCGCCTTGTAGTAGCCCATGCCACCAAAGCCGGGGATGAACGGCCCACCCACCGCGCTGAGGATGTTCTGGTCGCGGTCATCTTTGTAGCGCTCGTAGGTGAACCCCAGGCGCGCGTCGTCGGCGTAGTTCCAGCCCAGCTTGGCCAGCACGTTGGTGGTGCGCACGTCCATCGGGTTGGCTTCGGTGCGCGACAGGCCGTCGCCACTGTGGCTGCCGTGGGTTTCGGTCTCGTGGCCGTTGCGCTGGCTCAGGTGCAGCAGGCCGTCGAAATCACCCTGGCGGCCGGCGACGGTGGCGGAGGTCAGCCAGCTTTCGTCGGCCGAGCTGTAGCCGGTTTTCAGGCGTGCACCCACGTCTTTACCGGGCTTGATGATGTCGTCCGGGTCGAGGGTGAAGTAGCTCACCGCACCGCCGATGGCGTTGCTGCCATACAACACCGAGGCCGGGCCGCGGAGGATTTCCACACGCTTGACGATTTCCGGGTCGACGTAGTTGCGCTGGGTCTGGGCGTAAGGGCCGTAGAAGAAGCTGTCGGGGATCGACACGCCGTCGACTTGGGTGAGGATCCGCTCGCCGTCGATACCACGGATGTTGTAGCCGTTCAGCCCGCTGCGTTGGCCGGTTCCGGATACCGACACCCCCGGCTCGTAGCGCACCAGATCCTGGATATTGTTCACGTTCTGCCGGTCCAGTTGCTCACGGGTCTGCACGCTGACAGTGCTCGGCACCTGGCTGACGTCCTGTGCGCTGCGGGTGGCGCTGACGGTCACCTGCTGCAGGGCGATCACGTTGCTTGCGGTTTGGCGCTCCAGTACCACATTGCCGTTGCTGATCTTGCGAAAGCTCAGCCCGGTGCCCCGCAACAGGCGCTTGAGGGCAGCATCTGGCGGCAGAGAACCTTGTACGCCTGGCGAAGCCACGCCGTCGGCCAGCTCGGCGCTGAAGCCGACCTGCCAGCCGGTGACCTGGCTGAAGGCGTTGATCGCCGACACCAGCGGCTGCTGGCCGATGCTGAAGCGGTAGTCGCCCATGCGCGGGCTGCTGGCCTGGGCCGGCTCGGCGGCCAGCGCCGGCAGGCTGCAGGCGCCGCTGGCGAGCAGAGCAAGGGTCAACAGGGACAGTTGTCCTGTACGGCGGGGAAGGTTGGACGAGCGGGTAGGACCAGTGGACATCGGAAGCGCTCCCAGACGCGCGGGCTGTTATAGGTGATGGCTGTTCTTGCTTTAAACAAGAATCAGTTGCATTGGCTATAACGAGACGGACGGGCGAGTGCGATCGCGTAAAAATAATTCAGGGGTTAGTTCAGGATGACCAGCGCCGGGTATTCATGCAGTTGTGCCGAGGTGATGTGGGCCAGTGCGCGCAGGGTTTCCAGCGGCTGGTCGAGGCGATAGTTACCGGTGACGGCAACGTTCTTCAGTTGCGCATTGCGGTTGATGATCCAGCCCGGGTAGTAGCGTTGCACTTCGGCCAGTACCTGGCTCAACGGGCAGTTCTCGAACACCAGACGGCCGTCGATCCAGGCCAGGTCCTTGTGCATGTCGGGGCGCTGGCGCTGGCCAAAGCCCTGGGGGCCGACGCTGATGCTGTCGCCGGCAGTCAAGCGGATGCGCTGGTCACGATCCCCCTGCAGGTCGACATCACCGCGTTGCACCCGTACCTGGGCCTCGCCGTCAAGGTAGCGCACGGCAAAGTCGGTGTCGCGCACCTGTGCGCGCAACGGCCCGGCTTCAACCTCCAGCGGCAACTGAGCGCCCTCGGGGACCTGGAAGTAAGCCTCGCCCTGTAGCAGGCGGGCGACCTGGCGGCCGTCCTGGCGTTCGCTGGCAAACGCTGAATTGGTGTTGAGCAGCACTTTTGCGCCGTCTTCCAGTTGCAGGCGCTGGCGCTCGCCGACCACAGTAAGGTGGTCGGCCTGCAGGCGCATGGGCAGGTTACCGACGGTGAACAGCCCGACCAGCAGCATCGCCGCGGTGGCCAGGGGTTTCCAGTGACTGCGCAGGCGCCCGCGTAATGAGCGGCGTTGCCGCTGGTGCATGTGCGTGGCCACCTGATGCAACGGCGCACCGTTCCACAGTGCCTCAGCCTCGACATAGGCCTCGGCGTTTTCTGGCGCGGCGCTCAGCCAGGCTTCAAAGGCCTGGGTGTCCTCGGCATCTGCGCATTGCAGGCGCACCAGCCAGTCCAGCGCCTCGTCCATGGCACGAGCACGGGCAATAGGCCTGGCAGGTGACGGGCGAGGGGCGGGGCTGTCGGTCACGGTGAATCCTTGAATGGTTTTTTGCGAATGATCAAGACTAAGGCGGGGTGTGGCAAGGGCTTTGCGTTGCCGTTCGCCTGCGGTCAGCTTACTTGAGTCGTTCGGCAACACCCATGCAGATTGCCATGATCAGTTTCAGTTCCTTTTGTACCGTGCTGGGCGAAACACTCAGTTGTTCGGCGATTTCCAGATAGGTGGCGCCATGCAGGCGGCTTAGGATGAAAATGCGTTGTTGGCGCTCGCTCAGTTGATTGAGGCTGACGCTGAGGTGCTTGAGCAACTGCTCGGCGTGCGCGGCATCCTCGCTGCTGGTGGCGGGCGCGGCGACACTGTGCAGCACTTCGTCGGGCACGTCGTCGACCAGCATGCGTGCCTGCACCCGGCGTGCACGCAGGTGGTCCAACGCCAGGTTGCGCGCGGTCTGAAACACAAACGGCTCGATGTGCTCGATGGGCCGCTCGCCCAGCGCGCGGGACACCCGCAGGTAGGTTTCCTGCAGCAGGTCTTCGGCCGTGCTGGGGTTACCAACCATGCGCTGCAGGGTACGCAGCAGGGTGAGGCGCTGAACGAGGAAGACGGAATTGAACCGGGACTGACTCACGGGGGGACCTGGCCGACGAAAGGTTAATGATAATGCTTATCATCCGTGCTGCAGGTCAAGTGTGGAATTATCAGGAAAAGGTAAAGATTGTAGTCGCGGGATGCCGTGTGCTTTTTTGTGGGAGCGGCCTGCAACCTTGAGCCTGCCCCAACCATTCATCGGTCACGGTGCGTTATACCTTGGTCGACGACCACGTTTGCCACGAGGCCTGAGCAACCCTTGTGGGAGCGGCCTTGTGTCGCGATAGGGCCGCAAAGCGGCCCCAGCAATCTATGCATGATGCGGAGATCCTGGGGCCGCTGCACGGCCCTTTCGCGACGCAAGGCCGCTCCCACAGGGATCGCGCCAGCTTTTAGAAATTGAGCAGGACAGTTGCCCCCATACGGGTCGCGTCAGCCAGCCCGGTGCAGCGCCAGGCAGTTATCCAGCATCCGGTTGCTGAACCCCCACTCGTTGTCATACCAGGCCAGCACCTTGAGCATTCGCCCGGTGGCCCGGGTATGGTTGGCATCGAAGATCGACGACAGCGGGTTGTGGTTGAAATCGCAGGAAACCAATGGCAGGGCGTTGTAGCCCAATACCTTGGAATGCTTGCTGGCCTCGAGGAACAGCTGGTTGACCTGCTCGGCCGTGGCCTCGCGCTTGAGGTTGACGGTGAGGTCCACCAACGACACGTTGATGACGGGCACCCGCACCGCCATGCCGGTCAGCTTGCCGGCCAGCTCCGGCAGCACCAGGCCCACGGCCTCGGCGGCACCGGTCTTGCTCGGGATCATCGACTGGGTGGCTGAACGCGCGCGGTACGGGTCGCTGTGGTAAACGTCAGTCAGCACCTGGTCGTTGGTGTAGGCGTGAATGGTGGTCATCAGGCCTTGCTCGATGCCGAACTCCCGGTGCAGCACCTGGGCGATCGGCGCCAGGCAGTTGGTGGTGCAGGAAGCATTGGAAATGACCTGGTGCGAGGCCCGCAGGATGTCGTGGTTGACCCCGTACACCACAGTGGCATCGGCACCCTTGGCCGGAGCCGAGACAATCACCTTGCCCGCCCCGGCGGCCAGGTGCGCAGCGGCTTTGGCGCGGTCGGTGAACAGCCCGGTGCACTCGAACACCACGTCGATCGCCTCGGCCTTCCAGGGCAGTTCGGCCGGATTGCGAATGGCACTGACCGCAATACGGTCCCCGTTGACCGTCAGGCTTTCGTGGTCGGCCTCGACGGTCGCGTCGAAGGTGCCGTGGACACTGTCGTACTTGAGCAGGTGGGCGTTCATGGTGCTGTCGCCCAGGTCGTTGATGGCGACGACCTGCAGGTCCTGGCGGTAGCCTTGGGTATACAGTGCGCGCAGGACGTTGCGCCCGATTCGGCCGAATCCATTGATGGCGATGCGAAGGGTCATGGCAGTACCTCTGGCAGTTCGAGTGAAACCTGTGGCACAAAGGAGCTTCACTGAAACGGTTTTGTTGTTGGAATTACAAGATTATTCACTGGCTGATAGAAAACAAGCCTTTTTAGTGGCAGTATTTTGTTTAAATATACAACGAGTGGTTGGGCAACGTGCCTCCACCGATGCAGCGGGCTCCTAACCATGAGCCTAGGCCGCAATCGTTTGGAGGGGAAATGCCCGGTAAACCGCCCTTACAATTAGCCTGGAGTCCAGTACATGCATCCGCGCATCCTTGAGGTCACCCAGCGGCTGGTCGAACGCAGCCGCGCCACCCGCGAACGCTACCTGCAACTGATTCGCGGTGCGGCCAGTGAAGGCCCCATGCGTGCCAGCCTGCAGTGCGCCAACTTCGCCCACGGCGTGGCCGGTTGCGGCAGCGAAGACAAGCAGACTCTGCGCCTGATGAACGCGGCCAACGTGGCAATCGTCTCGGCCTACAACGACATGTTGTCTGCCCACCAGCCTTACTTGCACTTCCCCGAGCAGATCAAGCAGGCCCTGCGCGAGGTCGGCTCGGTCGGCCAGTTCGCCGGTGGCGTGCCGGCCATGTGCGACGGGGTGACCCAGGGTGAGCCGGGCATGGAGCTGGCGATTGCCAGCCGTGAAGTGATCGCGATGTCCACGGCGGTAGCGCTGTCGCACAACATGTTCGACGCAGCACTCATGCTGGGCATCTGCGACAAGATCGTCCCCGGCCTGATGATGGGCGCGCTGCGCTTTGGCCACCTGCCGACCATCTTCGTCCCGGGTGGGCCAATGGTTTCCGGCATCTCCAACAAGCAGAAGGCCGATGTGCGCCAGCGCTATGCCGAAGGCAAGGCCAGCCGCGAAGAGCTGTTGGAGTCCGAGATGAATTCCTACCACAGCCCCGGCACCTGCACCTTCTACGGCACCGCCAACACCAACCAGCTGGTGATGGAAGTGATGGGGCTGCACCTGCCGGGCGCCTCGTTCGTCAACCCGTACACGCCGCTGCGTGACGCACTCACCGCCGAGGCTGCGCAGCAGGTGACGCGCATGACCAAGGCCAGCGGCAGCTTCATGCCGCTGGGCGAAATCGTCGACGAGAAGGCGCTGGTCAATTCCATCGTCGCGCTGCACGCTACTGGCGGCTCGACCAACCACACCCTGCACATCCCGGCGATTGCCCAGGCTGCCGGTATCCAGCTGACCTGGCAGGACATGGCCGACCTCTCCGAAGTGGTGCCGACCCTGTCGCACGTGTACCCCAACGGCAAGGCCGACATCAACCACTTCCAGGCTGCCGGCGGCATGGCCTTCCTGATTCGTGAACTGCTCGATGCCGGCCTGCTGCACGAAGATGTCAACACCGTGGCCGGCCATGGCCTGCGCCGCTACACCCAGGAACCCTTCCTCGACAATGGCAAGCTGGTGTGGCGCGAAGGGCCGCAACACAGCTTGGACGAAAGCATCCTGCGCCCGGTGTCGCGACCATTCTCGGCCGAAGGCGGCCTGCGGGTGATGGAGGGCAACCTGGGCCGTGGCGTGATGAAAGTGTCTGCCGTTGCCCCCGAGCACCAGGTGGTCGAGGCCCCGGCGCGGGTGTTCCAGGACCAGCAGTCGCTGGCCGACGCGTTCAAGGCCGGTGAGCTGGAGCGTGACTTTGTCGCGGTGGTGCGCTTCCAGGGCCCGCGTTGCAATGGCATGCCGGAACTGCACAAACTCACCCCGTTCCTCGGTGTATTGCAGGACCGTGGCTACAAGGTGGCGCTGGTTACCGACGGGCGTATGTCCGGTGCCTCGGGCAAGATCCCCGCGGCCATTCACGTTTGCCCGGAGGCTTACGACGGCGGCCCGCTGGCGCGGGTGCGCGATGGTGATATCGTGCGGGTCGACGGAGTCGAAGGCACGTTGCGGATCATGGTGTCGGCCGAAGAACTGGCCAGCCGTGAGCTGCCGCCGGCCCCCCAGGGTAACGACCTGGGGTGTGGGCGCGAGCTGTTCGGCTTCATGCGCATGGCGTTCAGCCCGGCAGAGCAGGGCGCCAGTGCCTTTACCTCAGCCCTGGAGCACCTCAAATGAAGCACCTGCTGGTTGGTGATATTGGCGGCACCAATGCCCGTTTTGCGTTGTGGCGTGACAACCAGCTGCATGAAGTAAATGTTTTCGCCACCGCGGACTACACCAACCCCGAGCAGGCCATCGAGGCCTACCTGGAAAGCCAAGGTATCGCCCGTGGTGGCCTGGCGGCGGTGTGCCTGGCGGTGGCCGGCCCGGTCGATGGCGATGAATTTCGCTTCACCAACAACCACTGGCGCCTGAGTCGCACGGCATTTTGCAAGACCTTGCAGGTCGAGCGACTGTTGCTGATCAATGATTTCACCGCTATGGCGCTGGGCATGACGCGTCTGCGCGAAGGCGAGTTCCGCGAGGTGTGCCCCGGCCAGGCCGACCCCTTGAGGCCGGCACTGGTGATCGGGCCAGGTACTGGCCTGGGTGTGGGCTCGCTGCTGCGTCAGGGCGAACAGCATTGGAAGGCCCTGCCGGGTGAAGGCGGGCATGTTGACCTGCCGGTAGGCAATGCTCGCGAAGCGGCAATCCACCAGCAGATCCACAGTCAGATCGGCCATGTCAGCGCCGAGGCCGTGCTCAGTGGGGGGGGGCTGGTGCGGCTGTACCAGGCGATCTGTGCGCTGGACGGCGACACGCCCAGGCACAAGACCCCGGCGCATATCACCGACGCCGCACTGGGCGGTGAGCCACGGGCGCTGGCGGTGGTCGAGCAGTTCTGTCGTTTCCTTGGGCGAGTGGCGGGTAACAATGTGCTGACGCTGGGCGCGCGAGGCGGGGTCTATATTGTGGGCGGTGTGATTCCGCGCTTTGCCGAGCTGTTCCTGCGTAGCGGGTTCGCCGCGAGTTTTGCCGACAAGGGGTGTATGAGTGGTTATTTTACCGGGGTGCCGGTGTGGCTGGTGACGGCGGAATTTTCCGGGTTGGAGGGGGCAGGGGTAGCGTTGCAGCAGGCGTTGGATCACTGATGGGGCCGCTTTGCGGCGCCAATGGCACTACCCGACAGCAGGCAAAAAGACCTGCAATCAACAAGAGGAAGGACCACCTTGAGCACTGCCGGCAAATCGATCCTGATGGTCGACGACGACCAGGAAATCCGTGAACTGCTGCAAACCTACCTGAGCCGCTCCGGCTTCCAGGTACATGCCGAGGCTGACGGCAAGGGCTTTCGCCACGCGCTGGAAACCACGCCCTGCGACCTGGTCATTCTTGACGTCATGTTGCCCGACGAAGACGGCTTCAGCTTGTGCCGCTGGGTACGCCAGCACCCACGCCAGGCGCGCGTACCTATCATCATGCTCACCGCCAGCTCCGACGAGGCCGACCGGGTCATCGGCCTGGAGCTGGGCGCAGACGACTATCTGGGCAAGCCGTTCAGCCCCCGCGAACTGCAAGCGCGAATCAAGGCTTTGTTGCGCCGCACCGAGTTCGGCCAGGCGGCGCCGGGCAGTGCGGTGCTGGCCTTCGACGACTGGCGCCTGGACACGGTCAGTCACCGCCTGTTCCACCGTGATGGAGAGGAGGTGATCCTCTCCGGCGCCGATTTTGCCCTGCTCAAACTGTTCCTCGATCACCCGCAGCAAATCCTCGACCGCGACACCATCGGCAACGCCACCCGTGGCCGCGAACCGATGCCGCTGGACCGTATCGTCGACATGGCGGTCAGCCGTCTGCGCCAGCGCCTGCGCGATACCGACAAACCTCCCCGGCTGATCCGCACCGTGCGTGGCAGTGGCTACTTGTTGGCGGCGCATGTCTGCTGTGCGCCCTGAGCGGCGCTGGCGTCTGCTGCCGCGCTCCTTGCTGGGGCGCATGCTGCTGCTGACCTTGCTGGTTGTCCTGCTGGCCCAGGGGTTGTCCAGCATCATCTGGGTGTCCCAGCTGCGCGCCAGCCAGCTTCAGGGGCTGCGTGCCAGCGCCAGCAGCCTGGCCCATTCCATGAGTGCCAGCGTCAGTTACTTCCGCTCGCTGCCGGTGGCCTATCGGCCGCTGGTGCTCGACCAATTGCGCAGCATGGGTGGCACGCGTTTCTTCGTGTCGCTCAACGCCACGCCGCTGGACATGCAGGCACTGCCCGTCACCCCTCGCAAGCAGGCGGTGATCGATGAATTCCAGCAGGTGCTGCACGAGCGCCTGGGTTCGCAGATGGAAATTTCCGTGGAGTTTGTCGGGCCTGACGACCTGCGCATCTTCAACAGCGGCCTCAAACTCGACGAGCTGCCGCGCTCATGGGCCCATTATTCGCTGACCCTGGAGCCGTTGAAACCCCCGGTACTGGTCACGCAGATCCGCTTGGGCGAGGGCGAATGGTTGTACATCGCCTCACTGTTGCCCGAACCGTACACGGGGCTGGAAGCCGAACGCCTGCCGCGCCAGCAGATCGGCTTCATCGTGCTGACCACGGCCTTGCTGTTGCTGTTCATCGGCTTGCTGGTGCATTGGCAAAGCTGGCCACTGAAGCGCCTGGCGCGGGCCGCCCGAGAGATGTCGCTGGGTGCCGATGTGGCGCCAGTGGCTGAAGCTGGCGGCAGCGAAGTGGTCGAGGTGAGCCGGGCATTCAACAGCATGCGCGAGCGTATCAGCCGTTACCTGACCGAACGCAGCCAGCTGTTCAGCGCCATTTCCCACGACCTGCGCACGCCGATCACGCGCCTGCGCCTGCGCGTCGAACTGCTGGAAGACGAGCGATTGCAGGCCAAGTTCAGCCAGGACCTGGACGAGCTGGAGTTGCTGGTCAAAGGCGCCTTGCAGTGCGTGAAGGACACCGACATCCACGAAAACATCGAGCCGGTCGACCTTAACCAGGTGCTGGAGATTCTGGCCGAGCCTTACCTGGGCGATGGTCGCATCACCGTCGAGGGCCAGGCGTTGGCGCCTTACCCGGGCAAGCCGCTGGCGTTGCGTCGTTGCATCGGCAACCTGATCGATAACGCCATCAAATACGGCGAGCGGGCGCGGCTGCGCATCATCGACGGTACAGAGGGCTTTGTGTTGCAAGTGGACGACCAGGGGCCCGGGGTGCCGCAACAGCAGCTGGAACAGGTGTTCGAGCCGCATTTCCGGCTGTCCGGGCAGCAGCAGGGGTATGGGCTGGGGTTGGGCATTGCGCGCAACATCGCCCATAGCCATGGGGGCGAGGTGAGCTTGCTGAACCTGCGTGAGGGCGGGCTGCGGGTGACCCTGTATCTGCCGCGGGGTATGGATTGAGTTTTTGGGGTGCCTGTGCGGGCCTCTTCGCGGGTGAACCCGCTCCTGCGACGCAAACCTGACGCGATCGTTGTAGGCGCGGGTTCACCCGCGAAGAGGCCCGCACAGGCACCCAAAATGTCACTGCCCGGTGACAATCCCGTCGTCCTTCGTGACATCCGCCATGACCCCGCTGGCTAGAATTCGCAAACGACTGGCAAGGATCAAGCTGGCCCATGATTTCCCTCAACCTGTCCGCTCACAGCTGGCTCAATGCCCCGGCCCACACCGCCTGGCGCCTGGCCGAAGCGCAGCGCCTGCTGGCATTCGCCAAAGCCGCGAAACTGCCCGACGGCTTTGGTAACCTGGATGCCAAAGGCCAGCTCACGCCCAGCGCCTGCGCCGAAACCATGAATACCGCGCGAATGACCCACTGCTTCGCCCTGGCCCATCTGCAGGGCATTCCCGGCAGCCTGGCCTATGCCGAACACGGTGTGGCTGCCCTGCGTGGGGCCATGCAGGACGCCAGCTACGGTGGCTGGTTCGCCCATCCCGGCGGCCAGGAAGACAGCGGCAAGGCCGCCTACCTGCATGCCTTCGTCGCCCTTGCCGCCAGCTCTGCAGTGGTGGCCGGTGCAGCCGATGCCCAGCTGTTGCTGGCCGATGCAACCGAGGTGATCGAAACGCACTTCTGGAGCGAAGCCAAGGGTGCCCTTCGAGAGACCTTCTCTCGCGCATGGCAACTGCCTGAGCCATACCGTGGCGCCAACAGCAACATGCACGCGACCGAGGCATTCCTGGCCCTGGCCGATGCCACCGGCAACAACCTTTGGCTGCAACGCGCGTTGCGCATTGCTGAGCGCATTATCCATACCCATGCCGCCGCCAACGGTTATCGGGTCATCGAACATTTCGACGCCCATTGGCAGCCGCTGCCGGATTACAACCGCGAGCACCCCGCTGACCACTTCCGGCCCTATGGCACTACGCCCGGGCATGCCATGGAATGGGCACGGCTACTGTTGCACCTGGAAGCCAGCCTGCAACGGGCCGGGTTGCTCGCCCCGCAGTGGCTTCCAGACAGTGCCTGCAGATTGTTCGATGCCGCCTGCCAGCATGCCTGGAACGTCGATGGCGCTGCAGGTTTCGTCTACACCCTGGACTGGGCCAATCGCCCGGTGGTGCATGCACGCCTGCACTGGGTGCACGCCGAAGCTTGTGCCGCCGCAGCAGCCTTGTTGCAGCGCACCGGCGAAGCCCAGTACGAGCAGTGGTACCGCAACTGCTGGGGCTTTATCGCCAACCATTTCATCGACCCTGTCGCTGGCAGCTGGCACCACGAACTCGATGCCCGCAACCGGCCAGCGGGGACTCTCTGGCCGGGCAAGCCCGACCTCTACCACGCCTACCAGGCGCTGCTGCTGCCAGGCTTGCCGCTGGCACCCAGCCTGGCCAGCAACCTGGCCAGCTCCAGCTATGTAACCAGATGATGACATTAACGCATCGCTTCGTTACCTGACGAGGCGGGCACGCTGTTTAGACTTCATGCTACGCAAGCGATCGACTTGCACGGCATAACAACAAGAAAGGTGCTCCGATGAATTCCACGCTCCGTCTCGCTGCCGCAATCTCTCTGGCTTCTTTACTTCCTTTGGGGGCTTCGGCTGCCGAATCCAAAGGCAGTGTCGAGGTCGTGCACTGGTGGACCTCTGGCGGTGAAAAGGCGGCGGTCGATGTGCTCAAGGCGCAGGTCGAGAAAGACGGCTTCACCTGGAAGGACGGCGCTGTTGCCGGTGGTGGTGGTGCCACGGCCATGACCGTACTGAAAAGCCGCGCCGTCGCAGGCAACCCGCCCGGTGTCGCGCAGATCAAAGGCCCCGACATCCAGGACTGGGCGGCCACCGGCTTGCTCGACGCCGATGTGCTCAAGGATGTGGCCAAGGCCGAAAAGTGGGACTCGCTGCTCGACAAGAAAGTGGCCGACACCGTGAAGTACGACGGTGACTACGTTGCCGTACCGGTGAACATCCACCGCATCAACTGGTTGTGGATCAACCCCGAGGTGTTCAAAAAAGCCGGCATCGACAAGGCGCCTACCACCCTCGACGAATTCTACGCCGCCGCCGACAAGCTCAAGGCGGCCGGCTTCATCCCGCTGGCTCATGGTGGCCAGCCGTGGCAGGACAGCACCGTGTTCGAAAGCGTGGTGCTGGCGGTGATGGGCGCCGACGGCTACAAGAAGGCCATGGTCGACCTCGACAGCGCAACGCTGACCGGGCCGCAGATGGTCAAGGCGCTGACCGAGCTGAAGAAGGTCGCCACCTACATGGACCCGGACGGCAAGGGCCAGGACTGGAACCTGGAAGCCGCCAAGGTCATCAACGGCAAGGCCGGCATGCAGATCATGGGCGACTGGGCCAAGAGCGAATGGACCCTGGCGAAGAAAACCGCCGGCAAGGATTACCAGTGCGTGCCGTTCCCCGGTACCGACAAGGCCTTCCTGTACAACATCGACTCGCTGGTGGTGTTCAAACAGAACAACGCCGGCACCTCTGCCGGGCAGCAGGACATCGCGCGCAAAGTGCTGGGGGAGGACTTCCAGAAGGTCTTCAGCACCAACAAAGGGTCGATCCCGGTGCGTAACGACATGCTCGCCGACATGGGCAAGCACGGTTTCGATGCCTGCGCGCAAACCTCCGCCAAGGACTTCCTTGCCGATGCCAAGACCGGCGGCCTGCAGCCGAGCATGGCGCACAACATGGCCACCACGCTGGCTGTGCAGGGTGCGTTCTTCGATGTGGTGACCAACTACATCAACGACCCCAAGGCCGACCCGGCCGATGCGGCGAAGAAGCTGGCGGCGGCGATCAAGGCTGCCCAGTAACGGCTGTTCGCGGGCACGCCCGCTCCCAGATGGGCCCTGCTCACCCCTGTTCCTGGTCATGACGCCGGACCTGTGGGAGCGGGCTTGCCCGCGAAGCGGTGCGTAGCACCGCCACTACCTCGGGATCCAAGACATGACTACGACCACCGCCCAACTGCGGGCCTCACCCCTGGACGCGCTTCAGCGCTGGCTGCCCAAGCTGGTGCTGGCACCCAGCATGTTCATCGTCCTGGTGGGCTTCTACGGCTACATCCTCTGGACCTTCGTGCTGTCCTTCACCACCTCGACCTTTCTGCCTACCTACAAGTGGGCGGGCCTTGCGCAATACGCCCGTCTGTTCGACAACGACCGCTGGTGGGTGGCGAGCAAGAACCTGCTTCTGTTTGGCGGCCTGTTCATCGCCATCAGCCTGGCCATCGGTGTGTTGCTGGCAGTGTTGCTCGACCAGCGCATCCGTCGCGAGGGCTTCATCCGCACTATCTACCTGTACCCCATGGCACTGTCGATGATCGTCACCGGCACGGCCTGGAAGTGGCTGCTCAACCCCGGCATGGGCCTGGACAAGCTGCTGCGCGACTGGGGCTGGGAGGGTTTTCGCCTGGACTGGCTGATCGATCCCGACCGGGTGGTGTATTGCCTGGTGATCGCGGCCGTGTGGCAGGCTTCGGGCTTCATCATGGCCATGTTCCTTGCCGGCTTGCGTGGCGTTGACCCGTCGATCATCCGCGCTGCGCAGATGGATGGTGCCAGCCTGCCGCGTATCTACTGGACCGTGGTGCTGCCCAGCCTGCGCCCGGTGTTCTTCAGCGCGCTGATGATCCTCTCGCACATTGCCATCAAGAGCTTCGACCTGGTGGCGGCAATGACGGCTGGCGGCCCGGGTTACTCCTCCGACCTGCCGGCAATGTTCATGTACTCGTTCACCTTCAGCCGCGGCCAGATGGGCATGGGCTCGGCCAGCGCCATCCTGATGCTCGGGGCAATCCTGGCGATCCTCGTGCCTTACCTGTACTCGGAGCTGCGGAGCAAACGCCATGCATAGTCCTGTCGACAAGCCGGTGCTCAGCCTCAGCCGCATGGCCATCCATGCCGTGTTGCTGATCGCCGTGCTGCTGTATCTGGTACCGCTGGTGGTGATGCTGCTGACCAGCTTCAAGACCCCCGAAGACATCAGCACCGGCAACCTGCTGAGCTGGCCTGCAGTGATTACCGGCATAGGCTGGGTCAAGGCCTGGGGAGCGGTCAGCGGTTACTTCTGGAACTCGATCATGATCACCGTGCCCGCGGTGCTGATCTCCACCGCGATTGGTGCACTGAACGGCTATGTGCTGTCAATGTGGCGCTTCCGAGGTTCGCAACTGTTCTTCGGCCTGCTGCTGTTCGGCTGTTTCCTGCCGTTCCAGACTGTGCTGCTGCCGGCCTCGTTCACCCTCGGCAAGCTTGGCCTGGCCAGCACCACCGGTGGCCTGGTGCTGGTGCATGTGGTCTACGGCTTGGCCTTCACCACGCTGTTCTTCCGCAACTTCTACGTGAGCATCCCCGACGCATTGGTCAAGGCCGCACGGTTGGACGGCGCCGGGTTCTTCACCATCTTCCGCCGCATCATCCTGCCGATGTCCACGCCGATCATCATGGTCTGCCTGATCTGGCAGTTCACCCAGATCTGGAACGACTTCCTGTTCGGCGTGGTGTTTTCCAGCGGCGACTCGCAACCGATTACCGTAGCCCTGAACAATCTGGTCAATACCAGTACCGGGGCCAAGGAATACAACGTCGACATGGCGGCAGCGATGATCGCTGGCCTGCCAACCCTGCTGGTCTACGTGGTGGCAGGCAAATATTTCGTGCGCGGGCTGACGGCCGGCGCGGTCAAGGGGTAAGCCATGGCAACGCTCGAACTTCGCAATGTGAACAAGACCTACGGCAGCGGCCTGCCGGATACCCTCAAGGACATCCAGCTGTCGATCAAGGACGGCGAGTTCCTGATCCTGGTGGGCCCGTCGGGCTGCGGCAAGTCGACCCTGATGAACTGTATCGCCGGCCTGGAGCAGATCACCGGCGGCGCCATCCTCATCGACGAGCAGGACGTCAGTGGCATGAGCCCCAAGGACCGCGATATCGCCATGGTGTTCCAGTCCTATGCGCTATACCCCACCATGAGCGTGCGCGAGAACATCGAATTCGGCCTGAAGATCCGCAAGCTGCCCCAGGCCGCCATCGATGAGGAAGTGGCGCGGGTGGCCAAGTTGCTGCAGATCGAACACTTGCTGGCGCGCAAGCCGGCGCAGCTGTCCGGCGGCCAGCAGCAGCGCGTGGCCATGGGACGGGCACTGGCGCGGCGACCCAAGATCTACCTGTTCGATGAACCCCTGTCCAACCTCGATGCCAAGCTGCGGGTCGAAATGCGCACCGAAATGAAGTTGATGCACCAGCGCCTGAAGACCACCACGGTGTACGTCACCCATGACCAGATCGAGGCCATGACCCTGGGCGACAAGGTGGCGGTGATGAAGGACGGCATCATCCAGCAGTTCGGCACCCCGCAGCAGATCTACAACGACCCGGCCAACCAGTTCGTGGCCAGCTTCATCGGTTCGCCACCAATGAACTTCATTCCGGTGCGTCTGGCCAGGCAGGACGGCCGCTTGCTGGCGTTGCTCGACAGCGGCCAGGCGCGCTGCGAGCTGCCCCTGGGGGGGGCTACTGACGCGCTTGAGGGGCGCGAGATCATCCTCGGCATCCGCCCTGAGCAGATTGCCCTGGGCGCTGCTGACGGCAATGGTTTGCCGGCTATCCGCGCCGAGGTGCAGGTCACAGAGCCCACCGGGCCGGACCTGCTGGTGTTCGTCACGCTCAACCAGACCAAGGTGTGCTGCCGCCTGGCGCCAGATGTGGCGTGCCGGGTGGGTGACACCCTCAACCTGCAATTCGACCCGGCCCGGGTGCTGCTGTTCGACGCTGCCAATGGCGAGCGCCTGCACCTGGCCGGCACTGGCGCAACCGCAAAGGACAACGTGGCTCACTTCAAAGGCCGTTGAATCGTCTACACCATCAATAAGAAAAAGAGGACGCAAAGGGATGGAACAGCGCAAACGCATCAAGACACTGGGATCGCTGGCCCTGCTTGCAATTGTAGGTAGCAGCGGTACACAGGCTGCCGAGGCTTTTTCCAGCGAATCCAAATGGATGACCGGCGACTGGGGCGGCACCCGGACCGAGCTGCTGGACAAGGGCTATGACTTCACCCTCGATTATGTGGGCGAGGTGGCTGGCAACCTGCATGGCGGCTACAACGACGACAAGACCGCACGCTACAGCGACCAGTTCGCCCTCGGCGCGCATCTGGACTTGCAGAAGATACTGGGCTGGCATGATGCCGAGTTCAAGCTGGCAATCACCGAGCGAAGCGGTCGCAACCTGTCCAACGACCGCATCAGCGACCCGCGCGCCGGGCAGTTCAGCTCGGTGCAGGAGGTGTGGGGCCGTGGCCAGACCTGGCGCCTGACCCAGATGTGGATCAAGCAGAAGTACTTCGACGGCGCGCTTGACGTGAAATTTGGCCGTTTTGGCGAGGGGGAGGACTTCAACAGCTTCCCTTGCGACTTCCAGAACCTGGCCTTCTGCGGCTCGCAGGTGGGCAACTGGGTGGGCGGTATCTGGTACAACTGGCCGGTCAGCCAGTGGGCGCTGCGGGTGAAGTACAACATCACCCCGGCGTTCTTCGTGCAGGTCGGGGCCTTCGAGCAGAACCCCTCCAACCTGGAAACCGGCAACGGCTTCAAGCTGAGCGGTAGCGGTACCAAGGGTGCGATCCTGCCGGTGGAAGCGGTGTGGTCGCCCAAGGTCAATGGTCTGCCGGGCGAGTACCGCCTGGGTTACTACTACAGCACGGCCAAGGCTGACGATGTGTACGACGACGTCAACGGCAACCCGCAGGCGCTGACCGGTGAGGCCTTCAAGTCGCATTCCAGCAAGCACGGATGGTGGGTGGTGGCGCAGCAGCAGGTCACTGCCCATGGCGGCGACGTCAACCGGGGCCTCAGCCTGTTCGCCAACTTCACCGTGCACGACAAGGCCACCAACGTGGTCGACAACTACCAGCAGGTGGGGCTGGTCTACAAAGGCGCTTTCGACGCTCGGCCCAAGGATGATATCGGCTTCGGCGTGGCGCGAATTCATGTGAATGACGACGTGAAGAAGCGCGCCGAACTGCTCAACGCACAGAGCGGCATCAACGATTACGACAACCCTGGTTTCGTACCGCTGCAGCGTACCGAATACAACGCAGAGCTCTACTACGGCTTCCACGTCACCAACTGGCTGACCGTGAGGTCCAACCTGCAGTACATCAAGAGCCCTGGCGGGGTGGACGAGGTGGATAACGCGCTGGTCGCTGGCTTGAAGATTCAGTCGTCATTCTGAGGCAACTTGTTGTAAATTTACGCCAATCCATTTTCGGTTCCCGGCACCCACTGGTCTGCAGTGGGTGTTGGGGATAGGCCGAGACAGCGCTATCTCAAACAACAAGAGCTCTGAACCATGCCCGAACATCCGCTCCATCGCTTCTTCTCCTCGCAGCGGCCCCGGCCGACATTCGAGTGGGAGCGTTATCAGCAGCGCGATGTCCTGATCATCGATCACCCCCGTTGCCAGGCGGTGTTCAGCCGCCAGGGCGCGCAGTTGTTGCACTTTCAACCAGCGGGTGAACGGCCGTGGCTGTGGTGCGCCGAACAGTGGCCGCAGGTTGGGGCGATCCGGGGTGGTGTGCCGGTGTGCTGGCCCTGGTATGGCCGTCATCCCAGCGAAGACCTGTGGCCGGCCCACGGTTGGGCGCGGCTGCTGGACTGGAAGCTGGTGGACAGCCGTGAGGACGAGGATGGCGTGACCCTGAAATGGCGACTGGACCTGTGCGATTGGCAGGTCGACCTGCACGCCCGGCTGGGTAGCCGCATGGAACTGAGCCTGAGCACCGAGCATCAGGACAGCGAACCCTGCCAGTTGAGCCATGCACTGCTGGCGTACTGGCGCATCAGTGACGTGTCCGAGATAGCGCTGTCTGGGTTGGAAGATATTGAGGGCTACGACCGCCTCAACCGTCAGGCTTGCCGTGAAGATGGCGCGCTGAAGCTCAAGGGCGGCTGCCAGAAGGTCTACCCCGGTACGCCACGGGTGCAATTGCAGGACCCGGCCTGGCAGCGCGAGCTGTGCATCGATACCGGTGACAGCGACGACACCGTGGTCTGGCACCCTGGCAATCGCCCGCTGATGGGGGTGACTGGCCGCGAGTCGCAGCGTTTTGTCTGCGTCGAGGCGACCAGCGGCAGTGGTGAAGGCCTGAGCCTGGCGCCTGGGCAGCGTGCGCACCTGCGTTTGCAGGCGCACCGGCTCAGTTGAGTTCGTCGTCCTCGATCGGGTAGCGGCTGGCGTTGAGGCTTTCCTTGATCTTGCGCAGGTGGGGCTGGAAGTCCACGCCGCGGCGCAGGGTCATGCCGGTGGCCAGTACATCGAGCACGGTCAGCTGGATGATCCGCGAGGTCATCGGCATGTAGATGTCGGTATCTTCCGGCAGTGGGATGTGCAGGCTCAGGCTGCAGGCATTGGCCAGTGGCGAGCCCGCGGCGGTCAGGCCTAGCACCGAAGCGCCGTTTTCACGTGCCAGGCGCGCCACTTCGACCAGTTCGCGGGTGCGCCCGGTGTAGGAAATGATCACGAACAGGTCGCCGGTGTGGGCGACCGAGGCCAGCATGCGCTGCATCAGCACATCGGCGTGGGCCGACACGGCCAGGTTGAAGCGGAAGAACTTGTGCTGCGCATCCAGGGCCACCGGGGCCGAGGCACCGAGGCCGAAGAAGTGGATCTGCCGGGCCTGGATCATCATGTCCACAGCGCGGCTGACCTGTTGCGGGTCCAGTTGCTGGCAGGCGCTGTCAAGCGAGGCGATGGCGCTGGCGAAGATCTTCTGGGTATAGGCGGCCGGATCATCGTCGGCCTCCACTGCGCGGCTGACATACGCAGCACCACTGGCCAGGCTCTGCGCCAGTTGCAGCTTGAGCTCGGGGTAGCCGCTGACGCCGAACGAGCGGCAGAAGCGGTTGACGGTCGGTTCGCTGACCTTGGCCGCCTGGGCCAGCGCAGCGATGCTGAAACGGGTGGCTTGTTGCGGGTTGAGCAGGATGACTTCGGCGACTTTGCGTTCGGCCTTGTTCAGCTCGTCGAGGCGGCCCTGGATCTGTTCCAGGAGGTTTCGCACGCGGTCCATGGGTGTGTCCTTGGGTCGGGAAGACAGCCGGCTGTGGGAGCAGCAGGCTTTTTGCACGGTCGTCTATCGTACTGTCGGTGCGGTTGGCGTACCACTTGTCTGTAACACTTGTGTGTAATGTTGTGGTTTTTACTACATTATCCCTTGAAAACCGTGTGTGAAAGCGGTATTCCTAGACCAACTTTAGGAAAGAACCAACATCATGGCTGCAATCAGTGTCGAACCTTGCACCTTTGCCCTGTTTGGCGCCCTCGGCGACCTGGCATTGCGCAAGCTGTTTCCTGCGCTCTACCAGCTCGACCGGGCCAACCTGTTGCACCCGGACACTCGCCTGCTGGCCCTCGCCCGTGAGGTCGGCAGTGCGCAGGAGCACCTGGACAGCATCGAAGCCCACCTGCGCCGGCACGTGTCCGAGGCAGATATCGAGCCTGCCGCGCTGGGTCGCTTCCTCGCCCGCCTGAATTATCAGCATCTGGACTTCCTTCAGCCCGAGGGCTATCAGGCCCTGGCCGAGCAATTGCCGGGCGAGCTGCCGCTGATCGCCTACTTCGCCACGGCGGCGGCGGTGTATGGGGCCATCTGCGAAAACCTCGACAAGGTCGGGCTGGCTGCGCGCACCCGGGTAGTGCTCGAGAAACCGATTGGCCACGACCTGGAGTCGTCGCGCCGGGTCAACGATGCCGTGGCGCGGTTTTTCCCTGAAAGCCGGGTTTACCGCATTGACCACTACCTGGGCAAAGAGACGGTGCAGAACCTGATTGCCCTGCGCTTCGCCAATAGCCTGTTCGAAACCCAGTGGAACCAGAACTCCATCTCCCATGTGGAGATTACCGTCGCGGAAAAGGTCGGCATCGAAGGCCGTTGGGGTTATTTCGACAAGGCCGGCCAACTGCGTGACATGATCCAGAACCACCTGCTGCAGTTGCTGTGCCTGATCGCCATGGACCCGCCCAGCGAACTGTCCGCCGATGCCATCCGCGACGAGAAGGTGAAAGTGCTCAAGGCCCTGGCACCGATCACTGGTGACGGTTTGAGCACCAGTGTGGTGCGCGGCCAGTACATTGCCGGCTACAGCGAAGGCAAGCCGGTACCTGGTTACCTGGAAGAAGACAACGCCAACGCCCAGAGCGACACCGAAACCTTCGTCGCCCTGCGCGCCGACATCCGTAACTGGCGCTGGTCGGGCGTGCCGTTCTACCTGCGAACCGGCAAGCGCATGCCGCAAAAACTGTCGCAGATCGTCATTCACTTCAAGGAAACGCCGCATTACATCTTCGCCCCGGAACAGCGTTTGCAGATCGGTAACAAGCTGATCATCCGCCTGCAACCGGACGAAGGCATTTCTTTACGGGTGATGACCAAGGAGCAGGGCCTGGACAAGGGCATGCAACTGCGCAGTGGCCCATTGCAGCTGAATTTTTCCGATGCCTGGCGCAGTGCAAGAATTCCGGATGCCTACGAGCGGCTGTTGCTCGAAGTGATGCGCGGCAACCAGAACCTGTTCGTGCGCAAGGACGAAATCGAGTATGCCTGGAAGTGGTGCGACCAGTTGATCGCCGGCTGGCGTAATGCGGGCGACGCGCCCAAGCCATACGCGGCGGGCTCCTGGGGGCCGATGAGCTCGATTGCACTGATCACACGCGATGGGAGGGCGTGGTATGGGGATATCTGAATTGAAACTGCCAGCGGCCGTGAAGGCTCATGAACTGGCGGATGCCAAGGCACTGTCCGTGTCCTTGGCTCATGATGTGGCTGAGCGCCTGCGCGCCGCGATTGCCGCCAAGGGGCAGGCCTGTTTGGTGTTGTCTGGCGGCCGCAGCCCGGTGCCGTTCCTGGAGAAGCTGGCCAGCGAGCAGCTGGACTGGGCCAAGGTCATCGTCAGCCTGGCGGATGAGCGCTGGGTGCCAGTGGAGCACGCTGACAGCAATGCCGGCCTGCTGGCCCGCCACCTGTTGAAGGGCGCAGCGGCCAAGGCCCGCTTCGTTGGCCTGTACCAGCAGGCGGAGAACCTTGATGCAGCTGCGCTCAAAGCTGACCAGGCCTTGGCCGAGCTACCGCCGATCGACGTGCTGGTGCTGGGTATGGGCGATGATGGCCATACCGCCTCGCTGTTCCCCGCCAGTCCTAACCTGGAAGCAGGCCTGGACCCGGCCGGCCCACGCCGCTGCCTGCCATTGCTGGCGCCAAGCGTGCCGCACCAGCGCCTGTCGATGACCCGTTCGCTGCTGGCCAGCGCGGCCTCCATCGCGCTGTCTGTGCAAGGCCAGAGCAAACTCGCTACCCTGCGCGCCGCGCTGGCGGGCAATGACCTTACTGAAATGCCGATTCGCGCTTTTCTTCACGACCCCCTGGACATCTACTGGTGCCCATGAGCCAAGGATCCACAGTCATGACCACCCTTGAACGCCCACAGCCCAAGCTCTCGATGGCTGATAAAGCCGCGCGGATCGACGCCATTTGCAAAAAGGCGCGCATCCTGCCGGTGATCACCATTGCTCGTGAGGAAGACATCCTGCCGCTGGCTGACGCCCTGGCCGCTGGCGGTATCCGTACCTTGGAAGTGACCCTGCGCTCACAGCATGGCCTCAAGGCCATTCAAGTGCTGCGTGAGCAGCGCCCGGAGCTGTGTGTCGGTGCCGGTACCGTGCTCGACCGCAGCATGTTCGCGGCGGTTGAAGCTGCGGGCGCGCAGTTCGTCGTTACCCCTGGCATTACCCAGGACATTCTCGAGGCTGGCGTGGACAGTGAAATCCCGCTGTTGCCGGGCATCAGCACGCCGTCCGAAATCATGATGGGCTATGCCCTGGGCTACCGCCGGTTCAAGTTGTTCCCGGCGGAAATCAGCGGCGGCGTAGCGGCGATCAAGGCCTTTGGTGGCCCGTTCGGCGATATTCGTTTTTGTCCTACCGGTGGTGTAAACCCGGCCAACGTGCGCAACTACATGGCACTGCCAAACGTGATGTGCGTGGGGGGAACCTGGATGCTCGACAGCAGCTGGATCAAGAACGGTGACTGGGCGCGGATCGAAGCGTGCAGTGCCGAGGCGATGGCACTGTTGGACGCCAACTGAAAACAGTTGTGTGCTTTACGGCTTGTGGGGCGCTTGGTCGGCGCCCCTTTTTTTTATCCGTTGATTTCGTTGTCTGCTTTGCCACCTGACGGCTGACGTGCCGGCCCTCAATACGTGATCACGCCCCCATAAACACTTCCTGGTGAGGAAACATGAGCGCCTAGGCGCAGAACTCAACAGTTAATAGTCTCACGCCTTCAACTATTGTTCAGAGGTGTGCGATGACAGGCTTCGAGCGTTTGTCACCCGATGCGTTCCCCGTTTTAAACGGTTCATACCTGATTGAAAGGTACCTGCTCAGCACGGACGAATTTCATCCTGGATGTTGGATAGAAGGTGAAACCGTCTACGGTGGGTTTGGGTTTCCTTCAGGAAAAAAGAAGGTATTGACCCGCCCGGTTTTCGCCTACTTCGACTACGTGGGCACTTATAAAACATTAAGTGCTGGAGACTGTGAAATTGATCTGTCCCGTGCCAGTGGGCATGAGGTCTGGTTTGCACATGATGCCGAAGGCTTTTCTGCGCCGAGTGGAATCGGGCTGGTAAGCGTAAAGTCAGATCTGCTCTCCGGCTGCTCTGCCGAAGAGTGGCGGCCGTTATCATCGGTTGGGCATACCGTGCGCGTAGCGGGAGCTGAATGCTATGTGGCCTACCAGTTGAAGCAGGTCTATGCGCATTGGGTAAAACAGGGCGATGCCCAGTGCTCTGAGCTGTTCAAGGTACAGCCCGTGCGTGTGCAAGGCGACAACAAAGGCGTTTTCTTCCTTTCTTCCGTGGCCACAGACCTGATGTGGGTAGGACATGGTTCGGATAACACCAAAGCGCCAATATCACGACAGGCGTTATATCACCTGATATTCAATCTTGCTTATGGCGCAGCGGGTGACGCCGGCTGGAGTTTTAATGATCAGGCGGCCAGCAACCGCTTCCTGCAATATTGAGTGGATGAGGTCATATTCAATGAGCGATTTGATGA
Source organism: Pseudomonas sp. KCJK9058 (assembly GCF_046230975.1). Lineage (NCBI taxonomy): Bacteria > Pseudomonadati > Pseudomonadota > Gammaproteobacteria > Pseudomonadales > Pseudomonadaceae > Pseudomonas > Pseudomonas sp. KCJK9058. Next base: position 37,884 of record NZ_JBJJLR010000003.1, on the reverse strand, counting down.
ATGAAATCAGCCGGTACCCCCTGAAAAGAGGGTCTTTCGAAATCGAGCAGTACCTGATAGGTGATCAGTTGCATGCCGGTTGCTGGGTGGATGCCGATACCACCTACGGTGATGTCAGGTGTGGTAACTATGACTGGGCCACTTACACGCGGCCAGTCTTTGCTTATCTGCAACATGTGGCCACGATACGATCCAATGTGCAAACGGAACACGAGCGCGAAGTGGTAGTTTGCGAGGGCTTCAGCAAGAGTTTCTCCAAAGGCGTCGAGTTCAAGGTAGGCTTCTCTGCTGACTTCGGCCCGGCGAATGCGAACGCTGAACTCACTGCCATGTTTTCGGTTTCTGAAACGGTGAGCGGTTCGGAGTCAACCAAGCGCTCATTGAGAGTGAAGGGCGATGGGACCATCATGGTGTATCAAGTGCACATGGTCTACGCTCACCACATGACATCCGCTGGCGTGCTTGCTGGATACGTACCCTATACCAAGAGCTCAGATATATTCAATGACGATGGGCGGCTGGTGCGGCAGGACATCACGATGCTTTCATCGGTGGTTTGCGATCAGCTTGTTCCGGTCAGGAATGAAAAATCAATAAAGCCTCTGACCTGGAGTCAGGTTAACCAAGCGGTCTTGTTCAATCAATTTGAGAAAGCGCCAGGCGCCAGACGCTGGACTTTTGATTTCTCGGTATTTTGATTAACGTCGCAATGAAAAAAGCCCGCTTTAAACCAGCGGGCTTTCTGCCTGTAGTGGTTTGATCAAGCCGCTTTTGCTTCCTGCTGGCTCAGCGAGCGATTCAGTGCGCTGAACAGGGCCTTGAAGCTGGCCGTGGTGATGTTCTCATCGATACCCACGCCATGTACCGGGCGGCCACCGGCCACGCGCAGTTCGATGTAGGCCGCGGCCTTGGCGTTGGTGCCAGCACCAATCGCATGCTCGTTGTAGTCCATGATCTCCACGGCAATCGGCAGGCCGGCCACCAGTGCTTCCAGGGCGCCGTTGCCCTTGCCGCGCCAGTGCAGGGTGGTTTCGCCTTCACCGGCAACTTCCACTTCCACAGCGCTGTGGCCGTTTTCTTCCTGCAGGCGATGGCTGACCAGTGCGTATGGCGCGTTGGCCTGGAGGTATTCCTTGTGCAACAGGCTGTAGATCTGCTGGGCGGTCATTTCCAGGCCCAGGCGGTCAGTCTCACCCTGCACCACCTGGCTGAATTCGATCTGCATGCGACGCGGCAGGCTGATGCCATATTCCTGCTCGAGCAGGTAGGTGATACCGCCTTTGCCCGACTGGCTGTTGACGCGGATTACCGCTTCGTAGCTGCGGCCGATGTCGGCCGGGTCGATCGGCAGGTAAGGCACCTCCCACAGTTCCCCATCCTGCTGCTTGGCGAAGCCCTTGCGGATGGCGTCCTGGTGCGAGCCGGAGAACGCGGTATGGACCAGGTCGCCCACATACGGGTGACGTGGGTGCACCGGCAACTGGTTGCACTCTTCGACCACCTTGCGCACACCGTCGATGTCGGAGAAGTCCAGCAACGGGTCGATGCCCTGGGTGTAGAGGTTCAGTGCCAAGGTCACCAGGTCGACGTTACCGGTACGCTCGCCGTTGCCGAACAGGCAGCCTTCGGCACGGTCGGCACCGGCCATGAGGCCCAGTTCGGTGGCAGCGATGCCGGTGCCGCGGTCGTTGTGGCAGTGCAGGCTGATGATCACGCTGTCGCGGCGGCTGACGTTGCGGCAGAACCACTCGATCTGGTCGGCGTAGATATTTGGCGTGGACACTTCCACGGTGGCCGGCAGGTTGAGGATGATCTTGTGTTCAGGGGTAGGGTTCCACACCTCGATGACCGCGTCGCAGACTTCCTTGGCGAACTCCATTTCAGTGGCGCTGAAGGTTTCTGGCGAGTACTGGAAGGTCCACTGGGTTTCCGGCTGCTGGGCGGCGTACTTGACGAACAGCTTGGCCGCGTTCACCGCGATGTCCTTCACGCCTTGCTTGTCCTGATTGAAGACGATGCGGCGGAACGACGGGCTGGTGGCGTTGTACAGGTGGACGATGGCCTTCTTCGCACCGCGCAGCGATTCGAAGGTGCGGGCAATCAGGTCTTCACGTGCCTGGGTGAGCACCTGGATGGTGGTGTCATCCGGGATGTGGCCGTCCTGGATCAGGGTGCGCACAAAGTCGAAATCGGTTTGCGAGGCAGACGGGAACGAGGCTTCGATCTCCTTCACGCCAACCTGCACCAAGGTCTTCCAGAAGCGCAGTTTCTTCTCCGAGTCCATCGGCTCTATCAGCGACTGGTTGCCGTCACGCAGGTCGGAACTGCACCAGATAGGTGCCTGGGTGATGGTCTTCGACGGCCAGGTACGGTCAGGCAGGTCGATGGTCGGGAAAGCGCGGTATTTCTTCGAAGGGTCTTTGAGCATGGTCATGGAAGCAATCCTTTTGTGTGCGGCCGAGATCGGGCCTGCCGAGCGATAACGATATGAAGAGGCGAGGCGACGCGATTCAGCCTGGTAGTCGGGCGCTGACCAGGCAGAGGCTGCGATGTTGTCGGAGCAGGATGAGGGTGCTGAAGGTTTTCATGCCTTCAAACTTAACCAGTGGGGTGGGGGATGGCAAGCGTTCGGGGAAAATTGAGAGAAATGCTTAAAAAAAGCCATTAGGCGAGATTTTATGGCTTGATTGGGCTGAGTGCTTCGTTGCTTTTGCGCGGTATTTTTCGATGGCGCAACACAATGGAAGAAATGCCAGCGGTGCTGGCCCATTCGTGGGTAACCCCGCGCCTACAGGTACGCCGCCCCTTGTAGGAGCGGGTTGCCCGCGAATGGGCCGGCCCAGGCGGCGCACCGTTCAGGGCTGGAACGCCCCAATGAAAATCGCCGGGTCTACCCGCGCATCGTTCAGGCTGACGTTCCAGTGCATGTGCGGCCCGGTAGCCCGGCCGGTCGAGCCCACGCGCCCGACCACCTCGCCACGACGCAGTTGCTGGCCCACCTGCACATCGATTTTCGACATGTGGCAGAACATGCTGATAAAGCCCTGCCCATGGTCGACGAACACCGTGCGGCCGTTGAAGAAATAGTCCCCCACCAGAATCACTTTTCCGTTGGCGGGTGTCTTGATCGGCGTGCCTGCCGGCACCGCAAAATCCAGCCCCGCATGCGGGTTGCGTTCTTCGCCGTTGAAGAAGCGGCGCACGCCGAACTTGCTCGACAGCGGGCCGTTGACCGGCTTGTCGAGAACCAGGTTGCTCGGCAGGTTAGGGCTGAAGCTGCGGTAGGCCTTGATCTGCTCGGCCAGTTCGCGGTCGATGCGCTTGAGGTCGGCCGGGTTCGGGTTGACCTGGCGCGTGTTCTTCAGGGTGATGCGCTGCTCAGGGTACTTCTTGCTGCCTACGCTGAAAGGCAGGGTGCGCCGGCCCTGGTTCAGCACTGCGGTGCCGGGCTTCTGGGTCAGCGGGATGCCGACGATGGCCAGCCAGTTGTCCTGCTCCTTCACCACCAGCACCGGTTTGCCGTCGAAACGGGCGCTGGGTGCGTTGGCGGCGGGGCCCAGGTCGACGACTGCCACACCGCCGGGTACCGGTTTGTTCAGTGTGCGGGTGATGTAGCTGGCCTGGGCGCCGCCGGCCAGCAGCAACAGGGAAAGGGCAAGCAGGGGCGCGAGCACGCGGGGCATGTGTCAGTCCAGTAGTGAGAGGGTGACCGGGGTCAGGTGGTTGTCTTCGACCCGCACCAGCAGCTCGCCTTCGTTCAGGCGGGCGGTCAGGCGTTGGCCGTTGCGGGTCTGTTCCGCGCTGCGAATGGCCTGGCCTTGTTCATCCAGCAAAATGCTGTATCCGCGGGCCAGGGTGGCCAGCGGACTGACCACCTGCAGTGTCTGCAACTGGGCCTGGAACCGCTGGCGACGGTCCTTGAGCACCTCACGCATGGCCCGTGGCAGGCGCTCGGCCAGGCTGTCCAGGCGCTGGTTCAGCAGTTTCAGGTTACGCCCCGGATGCTGCGCGGCCAGGCGGGCGTCCAGGCGTGCCAGGCGTTCGCGGCGCTGGTTGATGTTGAGCATGAACGCGCGACGCAGGCGCATGTCCAGGTCGTCCAGGCGTTGAGCCTGCTGGCGCAAACGCTCGCCTGGATGACGCAGGCGACGGGTGAGTGACTCCAGGCGCAGGCGGTCGTGGGTCAGGCGGTTCTGCATGCGCAGCAGCAGGCGCCGTTGCAGGCCATCCAGGCGTTGCCGAAGGCCGCTGTTGTCAGGGGCCAGCAGCTCGGCGGCAGCCGACGGGGTGGGCGCGCGCACGTCAGCCACGAAGTCGCTGATCGACACGTCGGTTTCATGGCCCACGGCGCTGACAATTGGCGTGACGCAGGCGGCCACGGCACGCGCCACAGCTTCCTCGTTGAAACACCACAGGTCTTCCAGCGAACCACCACCACGCGCCAGAATCAGCGCATCGAAGCCGAGGCTGTCGGCCAGGCGGATGGCGCGTACGATCTGCGCGATGGCTTCGCGGCCCTGTACAGCCGTAGGGATCAGGTTCAGCTCCACCTGCGGGGCACGGCGGCCGAACACACTGATGATGTCGCGGATCACCGCGCCAGTGGGCGAGGTGATGATGCCGATGCGCTGCGGGTGAGCCGGCAGTGGCTTCTTTCGTTCGGTGCTGAACAGTCCCTCGGCACCGAGCTTATCCTTCAGGGCCTCGAAAGCCAGGCGCAGCGCGCCATCACCGGCTGGCTCGACGGTGTCGAGAATCAGCTGGTAGTCGCCACGTCCCTCGAACAGCGAAACCTTGCCGCGCACCCGCACCGCCAGGCCGTCTCGCAGCGCCTGGCGTACCCGCGTGGCGTTCTGCCGGAACAACGCGCAACGCACCTGGGCGCCGCTGTCCTTGAGGGTGAAGTACATGTGGCCGGACGCCGGGCGGGCGAGGTTGGAGATTTCGCCTTCCACCCACACGCTGCGGAAAACGTCTTCCAGCAGCACGCGGGCGCGGCCGTTGAGTTGGCTGACGGTAAGGACCTCGCGGTCCAGCCCGAGTCGTTCGAAAGGGTCTTTGATCATGGCAGGCATCATAAATGACATCGGCCCCGGTTGTCTGTCTTGCCCCTACTGTCAGCCTTGACCCCATCCTTGTGGGAGCGGCCTTGCGTCGCGAAAGGGCCGCAACGCGGCCCCGGCACTTCATGCGGCGAAGCTGAAAACCTGGGGCCGCATCGCAGCCCTTTCGCGACGCAAGGCCGCTCCCACAAGACCGCAACCGGTGCCTTCAGCCCTGCATCGTCGCCACGAACTGCCGCACCAGTTGCCCCGCATCACGGCGACAGGCCAGTGCCACCGCGCTCTGGCAATCACCCTCCAGCGCTACGAAGCTGACTGAAGCCGGGGCAATCTCGCACATGCACCGCGGCAACAACGCCACCCCAAACCCAGCCTGTATCAGCTGCAACTGCGTAGTCTTGCGCGACAGTACCTGCGCCGCCTGCGGGAAGAACCCTGCCCCCATGCACAACGAGGCCGACAGGTAGCTCAAGCCACCGCGATCCCGGTGCGGGATGGAAATGAAGCGTTCTTCCTTCAATTGCTCCAGTTGCACGTGCCGAGTACCCGCCAAGGGGTGCCCAGCGGCGACCGCCAGCAACAAGGGCTCGTCGAACAGTTCATGCAGCACCACGCCTTCATGCTGGCGCAGCACCGGCAAGCGCAACAGGCCGATATCCAGCCGTCCGGCAGCAATGTCTTCCAGTTGTGCCTCCGACGACTGCTGCGCAATCTCCAGCGAAACCCCTGGGTTGTGCTTCAGGTAGTTCCCCAGGCGAGCCAGAAGCCCGCCGGTCAGCGGCACGGTGCTGGAATGGTTCAGGCGCAAGCTGCCTTGCAACCCTTGGCCAATGTCACGGGTAACCCGCTCGGCCTGTGCCAGGTCAGCCAGCAAGCGTCGCGCCCGTTCAAGAAAGGCCTGACCGGCCAGCGTCAGGCGAGGCAGGCGCGCCGTGCGTTCGAACAGCGGCGTGTCCAGTTGTTGCTCCAGCTCCTTGATCTGCCGGCTAAGGGCCGACTGGGCGACGTACAGTCGCTCGGCGGCGCTGCTGAAACTGCCGCACTCGGCGATCTCCACGAAGTAACGCAGCTGTCGGATTGACGTCATGTCATGCCTTTTCGAGATGGCTTTTGGGATAAAGGCATATTAGTCGGCATGGCTCATGGCTGGCTAACCTTTGCCTGTCTTCCCAGGAACTGCTGCCATGCTTGCCCAACTGTCGTTTTCCGGCCTTGACTGGCTGCCGATCCTGTTCGCCATTGCCGCGGCCTACATCGTCTTCGGCATCGCCGGCTTCGGTACTGCACTGGTGGCGGGGCCGGTGCTGATCCACTTCATGCCGTTGTCACGCATCATCCCGTTGCTGGTGCTGCTGGATTTCGTGGCCGCGTTCGGCAACCTGCTGCCGTCGCGCCGGGATGTGGTACGCAGTGAATTGCTGCGGCTGCTGCCCTTCATGGCCTTGGGTTGTACGTTGGGCGTGGTGTTCTTGCTGCAACTGAAGTCCGACCTGTTGCTGCTGTTGATGGGGGTATTCGTGACTGCCTATGCACTTTACGGGCTGGCAGTGAAAGTGAGGCCAGCCAGCCTGTCCGGCGTCTGGGCGGTGCCGATGGGCACGGCAGGCGGGTTGTTCGGGGCTTTGTTCGGCAGCGGCGGGTTTCTTTATGCCCTTTACCTGAGCGCACGGCTGGAGGTGAAGGAACAGGTACGCGCCACCCAGAGCGCGCTGATCAGCTGCAGTACGATAGTGCGTCTGTCGCTGTTCCTGATCGCCGGTGTCTATGCCGACCAAAGCCTGCTGCTGCTCGCCGCCTGCCTGCTGCCTGTCATGTTCATTGGCCTTTGGGTAGGGCGTCGGTTGACCCACCGGTTATCCCGCGAAGCCTTCGTACGCCTGGTGACCTGGCTGGTGCTGGCCAGTGGGCTGGCGTTGATTGGTCGCTACCTGAGCGCCTGAGCGGTAGAATTGCGTCATTACCGGCGTTTCTCAGGCTTGTCCCGTTCATGAACACCCAGAGCATCATCGTTCCAAAGCTGTCTACCGTCCCGGTGCATGAAGCCCGTGCCCGCGCCATCCTGCGCTGGCTGGTGCGCGAAAAGGTCGTCGAGGAGCAGCTGACCACCTGTGGCCGCACCGGTAACCGCATGGGCCATGCCCTGGCGGCAGGGGCGCGCAAAGTGGCCCTGCACCCGGAAAAACTGCCCTTCGGCGAACCGGTCAACGGCCTGGAAGTGATGCTCAAGCGCTGCATCTATACCCCCACCGAAGGCTTCCTCGAAGAAGCCGGTTGCCCGGAGTGCCGGCGCGAGGTAGGCGAGCCGTTGTTCGAAAGCCTGGAAGAGTGGATGCCGGCAGTGAGCGACAACTTTACCTGCCCACTGTGCGGCTTCGAAGATGACATCAATGGCTTCATTTACCTGCAGCCATGTGCCTTTTCCAACCTGGGGTTCATCTTCAACAACTGGGGCGAGGCCGGGTTCACCCAGGCCTTTCTCGACAGCTTCGCCGACTGGCTCGACCAGCCGGTGGCCGTGGTGCAGGTAAAACTGCCACAAGCCTGACCGAAGGCCCTTATTTTGCATTGAGCGGCGCGCCATGCATGAGTATAATGGCGCGCTTCCATTTTTCCCGCCCGGGAGCCCCCGCGATGCTGCGTATCAGCCAAGAAGCCCTGACCTTCGACGATATCCTCCTTGTACCTGGCTATTCCGAGGTACTGCCCAATGAAGTCAGTCTCAAGACCCGTTTGACCCGTGGCATCGAGCTGAACATTCCGCTGGTTTCCGCTGCCATGGATACCGTGACCGAAGCGCGTCTGGCCATTGCCATGGCTCAGGAAGGCGGTATCGGCATCATCCACAAGAACATGACCATCGAACAACAGGCCGGCGAAGTGCGCAAGGTCAAGAAGTTCGAGGCTGGCGTGGTCAAGGACCCGATCACCATCGACGCCGATGCCACTGTGCGCGACCTGTTCGAGCTGACCCGCCTGAACAACATCTCCGGCGTGCCGGTACTGGCGAACGGCGACCTGGTCGGCATCGTCACCTCCCGTGACGTGCGCTTCGAAAATCGCCTGGACGCCAAGGTTCGCGACGTGATGACGCCGAAAGAGCGCCTGGTCACCGTCCGCGAAGGCGCCGATAAAAACGAAGTTCGCGAGCTGCTGCACAAGCATCGCCTGGAAAAAGTCCTGATCGTTGACGACAAGTTCAACCTCAAGGGCATGATGACCGTCAAGGACATCGAAAAAGCCAAGGCTTACCCGCTGGCCAGCAAGGACGACCAAGGTCGCCTGCGCGTCGGCGCCGCCGTCGGCACCGGCAAGGACACCGGCGAGCGCGTTGCTGCGCTGGTGGCAGCTGGCGTTGATGTCGTCGTCGTCGACACTGCCCACGGCCACTCCAAAGGTGTGATCGACCGCGTACGCTGGGTGAAACAAACCTACCCGCAAGTGCAGGTGATCGGCGGCAACATCGCCACCGGCGCTGCCGCCAAGGCCCTGGCCGAAGCGGGTGCCGATGCGGTCAAGGTCGGTATCGGCCCTGGCTCTATCTGCACCACCCGGATCGTTGCTGGTGTCGGCGTGCCGCAAATCAGCGCCATCGCCAACGTTGCCGCAGCACTGGAAGGCACTGGCGTGCCACTGATCGCTGACGGCGGTATCCGCTTCTCCGGTGACCTGTCCAAGGCCATCGTTGCCGGTGCGTCCTGCGTGATGATGGGTTCGATGTTCGCCGGTACCGAAGAGGCCCCGGGTGAAGTCGAGCTGTTCCAGGGCCGTTCCTACAAGGCCTACCGCGGCATGGGCTCGCTGGGTGCCATGGCACAGGCGCAAGGCTCGTCCGACCGTTACTTCCAGGACTCCTCGGCCGGCGCCGAGAAGCTGGTACCGGAAGGCATCGAAGGCCGCGTTCCTTACAAAGGCGCCCTGGCCGCGATCATCCACCAGCTGATGGGCGGCCTGCGTTCGTCCATGGGCTACACCGGCAGCGCAACCATCGAAGAAATGCGCACCAAGCCGGAGTTCGTGCGCATCACCGGTGCCGGCATGGCCGAATCCCACGTGCACGACGTGCAAATCACCAAAGAAGCCCCTAACTACCGCGTAGGCTGAGGCTTCCAGCTACAACATAAAGCGGGGCTGTCATGACAGCCCCGCGTCGTTTCCGATTTCCACTGACGAGATTGAGTCATGGCCCTCGACATTCACGCTCACCGCATCCTGATCCTCGATTTCGGTTCCCAGTACACCCAGCTGATCGCCCGCCGCGTGCGCGAAATCGGCGTGTACTGCGAACTGCACCCGTTCGACATGGACGATGAAGCGATCCGCGAATTCAACCCGCGCGGCATCATCCTTGCCGGCGGCCCCGAGTCGGTCCACGAAGCCAACAGCCCGCGCGCTCCGCAAGCCGTATTTGACCTGAATGTGCCTGTGCTGGGTATTTGCTACGGCATGCAGACCATGGCCGAGCAGATGGGCGGCAAGGTAGAAGGTTCCGACCTGCGTGAGTTCGGTTATGCCCGCGTGGACGTTGTCGGCAAGAGCCGCCTGCTCGACGGCATCGAAGACCACGTTGACGACGACGGCGTGCTGGGCCTGGACGTGTGGATGAGCCACGGTGACAAGGTCACCCAGATGCCTGGCAACTTCAACATTCTGGCCAGCACCCCAAGCTGCCCGATCGCTGGAATGTACGACGACGTCCGCGGCTACTACGGCGTGCAGTTCCACCCTGAAGTGACCCACACCAAGCAAGGGGGTCGCATCCTGTCCCGCTTCGTGCAGGACATCTGCGGCTGTGAAGCCCTGTGGACGGCGTCCAACATCGTCGAAGACGCCATCGCCCAGGTGCGTGCGCAAGTCGGTTCGGCCAACGTCCTGCTGGGCCTGTCCGGCGGCGTTGACAGCTCGGTGGTTGCCGCGCTGCTGCACCGCGCCATCGGCGACCAGTTGACCTGCGTATTCGTCGACAACGGCCTGCTGCGCCTGCACGAAGGTGACCAGGTGATGGCCATGTTCAAAGAGAACATGGGCGTCAAGGTGATCCGCGCCGACGCTGAAAAGCAGTTCCTCGACAACCTGGCCGGCGAAGCCGACCCTGAGAAGAAGCGCAAGATCATCGGCCGCACCTTCATCGACGTGTTCGATGCCGAAGCCAGCAAGCTGGAGAACATCCAGTTCCTCGCCCAGGGCACCATCTACCCGGACGTGATCGAGTCGGCTGGCGCCAAGAGCGGCAAGGCTCACGTGATCAAGTCGCACCACAACGTTGGTGGCCTGCCGGAGGAGATGAACCTCAAGCTGGTCGAGCCGCTGCGTGAGCTGTTCAAGGACGAAGTGCGCAAGATCGGCCTGGAGCTGGGCCTGCCGTACGACATGGTCTACCGCCACCCGTTCCCGGGCCCGGGCCTGGGCGTGCGTATCCTTGGTGAAGTGAAGAAGGAATACGCCGACATCCTGCGTCGCGCCGACCACATCTTCATCGAAGAGCTGCGCAAGGCCGACTGGTACCACAAGACCAGCCAGGCGTTCGTGGTGTTCCAGCCGGTCAAGTCGGTCGGCGTCGTCGGCGACGGCCGTCGCTACGCCTGGGTCGTGGCCCTGCGTGCCGTCGAGACCGTGGACTTCATGACCGCGCGTTGGGCACACCTGCCGTACGAGCTGCTGGAAACCGTCAGCGGTCGTATCATCAACGAAATCGACGGTATCTCGCGCGTTACCTACGATGTGTCGAGCAAGCCGCCGGCGACCATCGAGTGGGAATAAGCCGGCACATGGCAATAGCCAGTGTCAGATGACCTGTAACACACAAAGGCCCGCGTAATCGCGGGCCTTTGTCATTCTGAGGTCTATCGGCTCCTCACGTTCATCTGCCCCGCTGCGTGCAATATCACAGCGAGTAGAACGGGTCGCTTTCAGGCGCCTGGTCGTGCAGCGCTTGGGCGAGGTCCTGTATGTGTTCTGACCACGCCACTGTCTTTACCCATTGCACGGGCATACCGGATACCCCGTACAACGCCCCGGCTAGTTGCCCCGCCACGGCTGCCACACTGTCGGCATCGTCTGCCAGGTTTGCGGCCAGAAGCACTGCGTCCCTGAAGTTGTCGGTATTCCACACCGCCCACAGTGCAGCTTCCAAGGTGTCGATGACATACCCTGAAGAGCGGATCTGATCGCGGCTTTTTTCCTTGTATTCGCCAGCGTTGATGATGGTGGCGCGGGCTTGCAGCGGGCGGACCATAGGGCGGCACATTTCATCCTTGTCCGCGCCGTTCAGGGCGAGGTGCAGCTGCGCACCCAGCAGTTCGCAACAACTTAGTGCTTCGGGCGCCCGGTGGGTGGTCCGACTCTGACTTTGAGCTTCGCGCCAGGTGGACGGTAGCATGTGGCGCCTGAATATGGCGGTCGGGGCGAGTCGGATGATCGAGCCATTACCGGCCGTGTTCGGGTCTGTGTTGCCTGACCAGTCCAAGCCTTGCCGTAGCCATCCTTCCAAGGCAAGGCGGGTTGCATTGCCGATGTCGAAGCAGACACCGTTAGCGCTGTTTTCCCCTTGCTTGTACCACCTGCACAGACGCTCAAGATAATCGGCATGGTCAAATCGCATGCACGCCAGGTACGAGTCCGCCAGGCAAAGCGCCATGCTCGTATCATCGGTCCACTCACCTGGCTTGAGCCTGAACGGCCCGCCGCCGACCATGTCATCGACATGCTTGGCATCACGGGGCAAGAACTCCAGCGTGGTGCCTACGGCATCGCCAATGGCCAACCCCAGCAATGCCCCCTTGGCTCTGTCGAGCGATTGATCGGGGGTGAGTGTGCAGGCGCGCGAATTTTGCCATTGCGGGTGTACGTACCCACGGCTTGCGGATTCGCGTGGGGTGGGCGCTGGCAGCAAGTGGTTGTACCGGTAGGCATATTCGGTAACGGCGAGGGTGGAGCTGTGCAGGTCGATCATAGTACTTCTTCTAATAAGAGACGAGTCGTGGGGCCTTGTTCAATCCGATTCAGTACTCTGAAAGAGGTACCTGGCGGGTACAGTACCTCCGCTTCGGGAATTTGCGTGAGGAAACTGATGTCCTTGCCGGATACGCCGCGTACGACCATCTGGGTATTGCCCGAAAACGGTGTTGTAGCGGATGAGCTGAAGAATGCCATGTCGGTCTCTACTGCACCCATTTGCATCCGATTGAGCACATGCTGCGGAAGATCCGTTCCACGATAGGTTTCAGCGCCTAAGTAGCGAGGCAAGCGTGCCAGGCCTTCGGTTGCATGCTCGGCAAAGGCCTTGATACCAGGCGTAGCAGTGCCTTCGCGCAATGCTTGGTTATACGCCTTGTACACATCGTTGGTAGAGTAGCCGTAAAGTGCGCCTATTTGATCGTCGCTGAGCAGTCTCGAAAGCTCCGGGGCCCGTATGTCTGCCCGAGCGCGGCCTTCGGCAATCCATCGCTCTGCCATGTCCTTGCCCACTGCATCGCGCAGGCTCATGAGCTTCTTCGGCGCCGCTGCAACGGTTTTTTCCGTGGCTTGCGTCGCTGGCGGCAGCTCTGGCTCCGCTTTCTTAAGCGGCGTTGCGGTTTTCATCTGCAGCTCAGGTTCGATCAGCAGCCTGTTCTGGTTTTTTGCCAGCCAGTTGGCCAACTGCTTGTTGGAAATCTCGGCCTGAAGCTTGGCGCTGCGGCTGGCGATGCTTTCCATGCTGCTCATCACGCCGGCTTTCATCTGCCCGCGGGTCAGGTAGGTCACGATCGCCATCAGCAAAAGCATCACGAGTTGCTCTTGTCCGCGTGCCAGTTGCCTTGCAGCTTGTTCGGTACGTTCTTGAACCAGCGCGGCCGAGCCGCCCGAAGGGTCGAGACCCGAGGGTTTCAGGCCGTCTTCGGCAGTCCACGCGGTTGCAAGCCCCTCTTGCATCGAGGCCAGGCAGGCGGGAAGCCCTTGATAGAAATACTCCGCGATGGCGGCCAGGCCCAATGCCATCAGGATCAGGTTACCGACCTGCAGGCCGATACCGCTGCCTGCGACCACCCCAGGTGCCGCGCCCACGCCAAAGGCAAGAGAACCTACCGCGCCGCCTATAGCGCCGCCTAGCGCGACGCTGCCGCCGAGAATCATCACCACTTCCTGCACGAGCTTGAGCAGCACGGGCAAAATCTGGTCGATGTTGATGGATGCCCATTTGCGGGACAGATTTGACTGCATCATGGGATAGGACAGCGCCATCGCCTGCCGGACGTTGTCGATCCGGTGCCCGCCTACAGCGCCATAGGCCTGGCTGGCGCCATCGCTTACACGGCGGGTGAAGCCGTCCCAGCTGTCATGGGCACTGCGCAACCCGCTGCTGACGCTCTGATTCAGGGCGCTGAACTTCTGGTCCAGGTTGCGTTCGATGTCGTCCCAGCTAGGGACGTAAGCTGATAAGTCCATTTACCATTGCATTCCTTTAGAGAAAGCCCGGTGAGTGTGCTGGCTGAAGGCGATTCATTCCCATGCACCGCCCTGGCAGTCAAGCCAACTGCCAAATAAGCTGATGGTTGCATTGCGAGGCATTTTCTCATCTGAGGTGCCTCTGGCAATGGTGTCAATTTGATGTCGGCGCTGTCGATTGGTTCCGCTGCGCCTGCCGTCCAGCCAATGCCGTGGCTAAAGCGGACGATGCTTGGATACTTCACTTAATATTTCCCATTTGCAGGTGTATCGTATTCGCCCCTCATCGTCAGCGCCTTGCTGGCAGACTGATTGCGCAGAACACGAGGTACCCGCACCGATGTCCTTCACCCGTCGACAAATGCTCAAGGGCCTGACCGGCCTGGTTGTGGTTGGCCTGGGCGCCGGTGGCGCGGCGCGTTACTGGCTGGGCAAGGTCGAAGACGACAGCGCAGGGCACGATTATGAGCTGATCGCAGCACCCCTGGACGTCGAGCTGGTGCCGGGCTTCAAGACCGAGGCCTGGGCCTTCGGCCCATCGGCCCCGGGCACCGAGCTGCGCGTGCGCCAGGGCACTTGGCTGCGGGTACGCTTTATCAACCATCTGCCGGTCGAAACCACTATCCATTGGCACGGCATTCGCCTGCCGCTGGAAATGGACGGCGTACCCTATGTGTCGCAGTTGCCGGTCAAGCCGGGTGAGTACTTCGATTACAAATTCCGCGTGCCGGACGCCGGCAGTTACTGGTACCACCCGCACGTCAGCAGCTCCGAGGAGCTAGGCCGCGGTCTGGTCGGGCCGCTGATCGTCGAGGAACGTGAACCCACCGGTTTCCAGCATGAGCGTACGCTGAGCCTGAAGAACTGGCATGTGGACGAGCAGGGCGCATGGCTGCCTTTCAGCATCCCGCGCGAGGCCGCGCGCAACGGCACTGCCGGGCGGTTGATCACCATCAACGGCCAGGCTGACTCGATCACCGAGCTGCCGGCCGGCCAGGTGGTGCGGGTGCGCGTGCTGAACCTGGACAATACCTGGACCTACCGCCTCAACCTCAAGGGCAACTGCGAGGCGAGAATCTATGCCCTCGACGGCAACCCGGTGACCCCGCGTGCGCTCGACGAATACTGGCTAGGCCCTGGCATGCGTATCTGCCTGGCCATCCGCATTCCTGAGGCGGGAGAGGAAATTTCCCTGCGCGACGGTTTCGTGCGCCTGGGCACCCTGCGTTCGGTGAACAGCAACGACGCGCCGAGTGAGTGGCCACCCGCGCTGCCACCCAATCCGATCGCCGAGCCGGACCTGGAGAATGCCGAAAAGCTGAACTTCAATTTCGAGTGGGCGGCCGGCGTCTCTGTCACCGCTGATCCGGCCAAACCGTCGAGCATGTGGCAGATCAACGGCCAGGCCTGGGATATTACCGACAAGACCTGTGCCGACCGCCCCATCGCCACGTTGCAGAAGGGCAAGAGCTACATCTTCGAGCTTAAGAACATGACCCAGTACCAGCACCCGATCCACTTGCATGGCATGAGCTTCAAGGTGATCGCCTCCAACCGTCACGACATCAAGGAACCGTGGTTCACCGACACCTACTTGCTGGGCAAGAACGAGCGCGCCCAGGTAGCACTGGTGGCGGATAACCCTGGGACCTGGATGTTTCACTGCCACGTCATCGACCACATGGAAACCGGCCTGATGGCCGCGATTGCGGTGGTCTGATGCGCCCGCAGATCATCGATCGCAGTCGCGATCAGGAGTTCATGCGCCTGGCGCTGGCCTTGGCCGCCGAAGGCGCGGCGCTGGGCGAGGTGCCGGTGGGGGCGGTGCTGGTACAGCATGGGCAGGTGATCGGCCAGGGTTTCAATCGGCCGATCATCGACAGCGACCCCAGCGCGCATGCCGAGATGGTGGCGATCAGGGCAGCAGCCAGGTCGGCCAGCAACTACCGGCTACCCGGCAGCACCCTGTATGTGACCCTGGAACCGTGCAGCATGTGTGCGGGGCTGATCGTGCATTCGCGGGTGATGCGCGTGGTGTTTGGCGCGCTGGAGCCCAAGGCGGGGATCGTGCAGAGCCAGGGGCAGTTCTTTGGCCAAGGCTTTCTCAATCACCGGGTGATGGTGGAGGGCGGGGTGCTGGCGCAAGAGTGCGGGCAGATCCTCAGCGACTTCTTCAAGGCACGCCGGGCCAAGGCTTGAGCTGCACCGGCCTCTTCGCGGGCAAGTCCGCCCCTACAGGTTCTGCGCAAATCTTGTAGGCGCGGGTTTGCCCGCGAAGAGGCCTACTGGCTTACATCGGCGACGACTTATCCGCTGGCTTGTCCTTGTTGACCCCGGGCACATGCAGGTTGCCCTCGGCCACCTGGCCTTCGAGCTGCGGCTGGGTCACCCAGGTGAGGATGTCGTAGTAACGACGGATGTTGGCCACGAAATGCACCGGTTCGCCCCCACGGGCATAGCCGTACTTGGTCTGCCGGTACCACTGCTTCTGAGCCAGCCGCGGCAGCATCTTCTTCACGTCCAGCCACTTGTTCGGGTTGAGCTTTTCGCGCTTGGCCAGGGTACGGGCGTCTTCCAGGTGGCCGCTGCCGACGTTGTAGGCCGCCAGGGCAAACCAGGTGCGATCCGGTTCCTGAATGCTGTCGTCAAGCTCTTCCTTGATCTTCATGAAGTACTTGGCGCCGCCCTGGATGCTCTGCCTCGGGTCCAGGCGGTTGGACACGCCCATGGCCTGGGCGGTGCGCTGGGTCAGCATCATCAGGCCGCGCACGCCGGTCTTGGAGGTGACTTCCGGCTGCCACATCGATTCCTGGTAGCCGATGGCGGCCAGCAGGCGCCAGTCGACCTGTTCGACCTTGGCGTAGCTCTTGAAGTGCTTCTCGTACTTGGGCAGGCGCTGCTGCAGGTGCTGGGCGAAGGTGTAGGCGCCGACATAGCCAAGCACGTCGACATGGCCGTAGTAGCGGTCCTTCAAGCGTTGAAGGGTGCCGTTTTTCTGTGCCTTGTCGAGAAATTCGTTGATTTCGTTGAGCAGGCTGTTGTCTTCGCCTGCTGCCACTGCCCAGCGCTGGTCGCGGGTGTCGCCCAAATCGAAGGCGACCCGCACGTTGGGGAAATACACCTGGTTCATCGCCAGTTCGTTGGAGTCCACCAGGGTCAAGTCGATCTGACCTTCGTCCACCATGCGCAGCAGGTCGACCACTTCGACGGCGTCGGATTCCTCATATTGCAAGGCAGGGTACTGCTTTTTCAGCTCGGCCAACTGGTCAGCATGGCTGCTGCCCTTGAGCACCATGATCTTCTTGCCGACCAAACCCTGGGCGCCGGTGGGGCGCGGGCGGCCGTTGCGGTAGATGACCTGCGGGGTCACCTCCAGGTAGGGATGGGAGTATTTCACCTGGGTTTTGCGCCGTTCACTGCTGACCAGGCCGGCGGCAGCCAGTACCGGGCCGGAGGGCTTGCCGAGGGAGTCGTAGAGCTCGTCCAGGTTGTCGGCGGTCTCGATCTGCAGCTTTACGCCGAGATCGTCGGCGAAATGCTGGACCAGTTCGTACTCGAAGCCAGTTTCGCCGTTACGGTCCTGGAAGTAGGTTGCAGGGCTGTTGCGTGTGATCACGCGCAGCACGCCATCCTCCTTCACGCGCTCGAGGGTGCTGGGTTTTTCAACGCAGGCACCTAGCAGCAGAAAGAGTCCGGTTGCGAGAAGCCATTTGGCGCAACGCTGGCGCAAAGCAGTGTGGGCGAACATAGGTTGCAGTATACGCAAAGGACTGGCCCAACCATATCTCGACAACGGTTAGCTTGTCTGGTAGCGGGTTGTGTGGTTGGGGAGAGGGAGGGGGAGGGGATTGCATCAAGGCTACCAGGTGCCCGGCTTGAGATATTCAGCGCCTGTGAGATCGAGCGCCGCAGGTGTCCGCCTTAAAATATTCAGCGCCTATGAGATCGAGCGCCGCCCGCGCGGCGCTTCGCGGGTAAACCCGCTCCTACGTTTGTTTCGGGCCAGTCCATCCTGTGCCTGGCGCGCGCGACCGCCTTGTTGGTACGACGTGATATCGAGATAGGCACCAAGGCGTTCGCGCGCAAATCCCACAGGCATAATTGGCCCGAAACAAACGTAGGAGCGGGTTTACCCGCGAAGCGCCGCGCGGGCGGCGCTCGATCTCACAGGCGCAGAATGTCTTAAGGCGGACACCTGCGGCGCTCGATCTCATAGGCGCAGAATGTCTTAAGGCGGACACCTGCGGCGCTCGATCTCACAGGCGCAGAATGTCTTAAGGCGGACACCTGCGGCGCTCGATCTCACAGGCGCAGAATGTCTTAAGGCGGACACCTGCGGCGCTCGATCTCCCAGGCGCAGAATGTCTTGAGGCGGACACCTGCGGCGCTCGATCTCACAGGCGCTGAATGTCTCGAGGCGGACACCTGGCGGCGCTCGATCTCACAGGCGCTGAATGTGTCGAACCGGACACCCGGCGGCGCTCGATCTCGTCTCAAGCCGGACACCGCTGAAAACTGACCCCGAAGTCCGGTTCCGCCGCCCGGCAGGCGTGGCTTAGAGCAGGTGCCGAAAGCCATCGAATTAGGCTAGAATGCACGGCCTCTAAGCACACCCCTTCCTGAGGCTGTCCCGACGATGTTGATCCTGCGCGGCGCTCCTGCCCTTTCTGCCTTTCGCCACGGTAAATTACTCGAGCAACTGAGCCAGAAAGTCCCCGCTGTTACTGGTTTGTATGCCGAATTTGCCCACTTCGCCGATGTTGACGGCGAGCTGACCGCCGACCAGCAGCAGGTGCTGGGCCGTCTGCTCAAGTACGGCCCGAGCGTGCCGGTACAGGAGCCGACGGGTCGTCTGTTCCTGGTGGTACCGCGCCTGGGCACCATTTCGCCATGGGCCAGCAAGGCCAGCGACATCGCCCACAACTGCGGCCTGCAGTCGATCCAGCGCCTGGAGCGCGGCATCGCCTACTACGTGGCCGGCACCCTGAGCGACGCTGACGCCGCCCTGATCGCCGCCGAACTGCACGACCGCATGACCCAGCGTGTGCTCAGCCAGCTGGAGCAGGCCGCTGACCTGTTCAGCCACGCCCAGCCCAAGCCAATGACCTCGGTCGACATCCTGGCCGGCGGCCGTGACGCCCTGGCCAAGGCCAACATCGACCTGGGCCTGGCCCTGGCCGAAGACGAGATCGACTACCTGGTCAATGCCTTCCAGGGCCTCAAGCGCAACCCGAACGACATCGAACTGATGATGTTCGCCCAGGCCAACTCCGAGCACTGCCGCCACAAGATCTTCAACGCCAGTTGGGATATCGACGGCCAGGCCCAGGAAAAAAGCCTGTTCGGCATGATCAAGAACACCTACCAGATGCACAACGAAGGTGTGCTGTCGGCGTACAAGGACAACGCCTCGGTGATCGTCGGCAACGTTGCCGGCCGCTTCTTCCCGAACCCTGAGACCCGCCAGTACGGCGCGGTGCAGGAGCCGGTGCACATCCTGATGAAGGTGGAAACGCATAACCACCCGACCGCCATCGCCCCGTTCTCCGGCGCCTCCACCGGCTCCGGTGGCGAAATCCGCGACGAAGGTGCGACCGGCCGTGGCGCCAAGCCCAAGGCCGGCCTGACCGGCTTCACCGTGTCCAACCTGCGCATTCCGGGCTTCGAACAGCCTTGGGAGCAGGCCTATGGCAAGCCCGAGCGTATCGTCGACGCCCTCGACATCATGATCGAAGGCCCTCTTGGCGGCGCTGCGTTCAACAACGAATTCGGCCGCCCGGCCCTGACCGGTTACTTCCGTACCTTCGAGCAAGCCATCAACACCCCGCACGGTGAAGAAGTGCGCGGCTACCACAAGCCGATCATGCTCGCCGGCGGTATGGGCAACATCCGTGAAGACCATGTGCAGAAGGGCGAAATCACTGTCGGCGCCAAGCTGATCGTGCTCGGTGGCCCGGCCATGCTGATCGGCCTGGGCGGCGGCGCTGCTTCGTCGGTGGCTACCGGTGCCAGTTCGGCTGACCTGGATTTCGCTTCGGTACAGCGCGAAAACCCGGAAATGGAGCGCCGTTGCCAGGAGGTCATCGACCGTTGCTGGCAGCTGGGCGACAACAACCCGATCGCCTTCATCCACGACGTGGGCGCTGGCGGTATTTCCAACGCCTTCCCTGAGCTGGTCAACGACGGTGGCCGCGGTGGCCGCTTCGAGCTGCGCAACGTGCCCAACGACGAGCCGGGCATGGCCCCGCACGAAATCTGGAGCAACGAATCGCAAGAGCGTTACGTGCTGGCCGTCAGCGCGGTCGACTTCGAGCGCTTCAAGGCCATCTGCGAGCGCGAACGTTGCCCGTTTGCCGTGGTTGGTGAAGCCACTGAAGAACCGCACCTGACCGTCAGCGACAGCCACTTCGGCAACACCCCGGTGGACATGCCGCTGGACGTGCTGCTGGGCAAGCCGCCGCGCATGCACCGTTCGGTTACCCGCGAAGCCGAGCTGGGCGATGACTTCGACCCGAGCGAACTGGACCTGGACAGCGCCGTCCAGCGCGTGCTGAACCACCCGGCCGTGGCCAGCAAGAGCTTCCTGATCACCATTGGCGACCGCACCATCACCGGCCTGGTTGCCCGCGACCAGATGGTCGGCCCGTGGCAGGTTCCGGTGGCTGACTGCGCCGTTACCGCCACCAGCTTCGACGTCTACACCGGTGAAGCCATGGCCATGGGCGAGCGTACGCCGCTGGCGCTGCTGGATGCCCCGGCGTCCGGCCGCATGGCCATCGGTGAAACCCTGACCAACCTGGCGGCTTCGCGCATCGAAAAGCTGTCCGACATCAAACTGTCGGCCAACTGGATGTCCGCTGCTGGCCACCCAGGTGAAGACGCACGCCTGTACGACACCGTGAAGGCTGTCGGCATGGAGCTGTGCCCGGAGCTGGGCATCACTATTCCGGTCGGCAAAGACTCGATGTCGATGAAGACCAAGTGGAGCGACGAGGGCGTCGAGAAGAGCGTCACCTCGCCGATGTCGCTGATCATCACCGGCTTCGCCCCGGTCACCGACATCCGTAAGACCCTGACCCCGCAACTGCGCATGGACAAGGGCGAGACCGACCTGATCCTGATCGACCTGGGCCGCGGCAAGAACCGCATGGGCGCCTCGATCCTGGCCCAGACCTACGGCAAGATCGCTGCCCAGGCACCGGACGTCGACGACGCCGAAGACCTCAAGGCCTTCTTCGCCGTGATCCAGGGCCTGAACGCCGACGGCCACCTGCTGGCCTACCACGACCGTTCCGACGGCGGCCTGGTTACCACCGTGCTGGAAATGGCCTTCGCTGGCCACTGCGGCCTCGACCTGCAACTCGACCCACTGACCGACAGCAAGGGCGAAGTGCCGGCCATCCTCTTCAACGAAGAGCTGGGTGCGGTGATCCAGGTTCGCCAGGATGCTACCCCGGACGTGCTGGCACAGTTCAGCGCTGCTGGCCTGGGTGAAGAGTGCGTCGCGGTGATCGGCAAGCCAGTCAACAACGCTGAAGTGACCATCAGCCTGAACGGCGAAGTGCTGTTCGACGATGACCGTCGCATGCTGCAGCGCCAGTGGGCTGAAACCAGCTACCAGATCCAGCGCCTGCGCGACAACGCCGACTGCGCTGACCAGGAGTTCGACCTGCTGCTCGAGGAAGACAACCCGGGTCTGTCGGTGAAGCTGGGCTTCGACGTCAACGACGACATCGCGGCGCCTTACATCAAGAAAGGCGTGCGCCCGCAAGTGGCCATCCTGCGCGAGCAGGGTGTCAACGGCCAGGTCGAGATGGCTGCTGCCTTCGACCGCGCCGGCTTCGCCGCCATCGACGTGCACATGAGCGATATTCTCGCTGGCCGTGTCGACTTCGAAGCCTTCAAGGGCCTGGTCGCCTGTGGCGGCTTCTCGTACGGTGACGTGCTGGGCGCTGGCGAAGGCTGGGCCAAGTCGGCGCTGTTCAACGCCCGTGCCCGTGACGCCTTCCAGGCCTTCTTCGAGCGTACCGACAGCTTCGCCCTGGGCGTGTGCAACGGTTGCCAGATGATGTCCAACCTGCACGAGCTGATCCCGGGCACCGAGTACTGGCCGCACTTCGTGCGCAACCGCTCGGAGCAGTTCGAGGCACGCGTGGCCATGGTCGAAGTGCAGAAGTCCAACTCGATCTTCCTGCAGGGCATGGCCGGTTCGCGCATGCCGATCGCCATCGCCCACGGCGAAGGCCATGCCGAGTTCGCCAGCGAAGAAGCACTGCTGGCCGCTGACGTGTCCGGTTGCGTGGCCCTGCGCTACGTCGACAACCACGGCAAGGTCACCGAAGCCTACCCGGCCAACCCGAACGGCTCGCCGCGTGGTATCACCGGCCTGACCAGCCGCGACGGCCGCGTGACCATCATGATGCCGCACCCGGAGCGTATGTTCCGCGCTGTGCAAAACTCCTGGCGCCCGGACGAGTGGCAGGAAGATGCCGCGCTGATGCGTATGTTCCGCAACGCGCGGGTGTGGGTGAACTAAGGCGTGTACAAGCTCGCCTTCTTCGTCCCCGCCAGCCATGTCGAAGTGGTCAAGGCCGCTGTGTTCGCCGCTGGCGGCGGGCGCATCGGTGACTATGAGCACTGCGCCTGGCAAACCCTTGGCCAGGGCCAGTTCCGCCCGTTGGACGGCAGCCAGCCGTTCCTCGGGCAAACCGGCCAGGTCGAGGTGGTGGAAGAGTGGAAGGTGGAGCTGGTGGTGGCTGACGAGCTGGTGGCCCAGGTCGTCGCTGCGCTCAAGCAGAGCCACCCGTACGAGACGCCAGCCTATGAAGTCTGGCGGCTCGCCGAGTTCTAGAACGCATCACGGCTATTCGCGGGCACGCCCGCTCCCACAGGGATATCACAATCTTCAGAACCTGTGATATCCCTGTGGGAGCGGGCGTGCCCGCGAAAGGGCTCTACAATCCAGCCACAATCTCCTTGCCTGGCTCCGGCCGCTTCAACATTCCACAAGCCAGCAACCCCACCTCGAACAGCACCCACATCGGCACTGCCAGCATCGTCTGCGAAAACACATCCGGCGGTGTCAGGATCATCCCCACCACAAAGCACCCGACGACCACGTAGGGCCTGCTGCGCCGCAATGTGGCCACATCGGCCAACCCTGCCCAGACCACGATGAACGTCGCCACCGGGATCTCGAACGCCAGCCCGAAGGCCAGAAACAGCGCCAGGATAAAGTCCAGGTACTGGCTGATATCGGTCATCATCGCCACGCCGTCCGGCGTCACGCTGGCAAAGAAACCGAACATCATCGGGAACACCAGAAAGAACGCGAACGCCATGCCGGCATAGAACAAAACGATGCTCGATACCAGCAGCGGCAGGGCAATGCGCCGTTCACGGCGGTACAGCCCCGGCGCCAGAAAGCCCCAGGCCTGATGCAGCAGCAGCGGCATGGCCAGGAACAGGGCGCACATCGCGGTCAGCTTGAACGGTGCCAGAAAGGGCGAGGTGACGCTGGTGGCGATCATGCTCGCGCCTTCCGGCAAAAAGCGCCGTAGCGGCTCGGATATGAGCGTGTACAGCGTCTGGGCAAAGGGGAACAGGCCGGCGAACACCAATGCCACCAGCGCCAGGCAACGCACCAGGCGTTTGCGCAGGTCGCGCAGGTGTTCGGTCAGGGGCATGCTCGCGGCAGGGTCCATGGCAATACTCATGAAGCATTTTCCTTGGGCAGCACGGCCGTGGCCGCATCATTGGCCGGTTCCGCGTTCAGGCTGATGCCCTGGCGGATCTCCTGTTCCAGGCGTTGCAGAGGTGCCTGGTCGAGGTTGGGCATCTCGATTTCGCGCTCCACCTGCGTGCGCAAGGCGTGCATGGCCCGGCGCGCCTGGCCCAGGCCGCGGCCGAGGGTCCGGGCTGCCACCGGCAGGCGCTCGGGGCCCAGCACCAGCAGCGCGACGACGCCGATCAGCAGCAACTCGCTGAA
This sequence comes from Pseudomonas sp. KCJK9058, assembly GCF_046230975.1. Classification (NCBI taxonomy): domain Bacteria; kingdom Pseudomonadati; phylum Pseudomonadota; class Gammaproteobacteria; order Pseudomonadales; family Pseudomonadaceae; genus Pseudomonas; species Pseudomonas sp. KCJK9058. Next base: position 14,412 of record NZ_JBJJLR010000003.1, on the reverse strand, counting down.
GCCTACCTCGAACATCAGGCCTGGCGGTCCGCTTGAGATTGCTGGGCAACTTGGCCGTTCAGCGGGCACTGTTGCTGCACGTGCGCCTGGTCAGCGGCGCTGGCGTCATTGTCACCACCCATGGACTTGCGAAAACCCTGGATCGCCTCGCCCACATCGCTACCCAGCCCCTTCAGGCGCTTGGTACCAAACAGCAAGAACACGATCAGCAGTACGATCACCAGTTGCCAGATTCCAATGCCACCCATAGCGACCACTCCTGTAAGGTCATGAAAAGGAAGGGCAATCCTGCCTTGCCTAGATGACGAGCACATGACGAACGGGCACTGCCATCTACCTGAAACACCCCGCGTGTTGACTGGCGTTTTTATTCCGCGAGCGAGGCACGCACCGATGGGTGGAAGGCAACAGCAGGGTGCGGCCCTGTTGATGGTGATGGTGGTGCTGGCAATGCTGGCGGCGGGCATGGCCTGGCTGGTGGAAGATGGCCGGCGTCAGGTCGACGAAGTGCGCCTGCTGCACCAGCGAGTGCAGGTGCGGGCCATGGAGCAGGCCGGCCTGGCCTATGCCGGGCAGGCCCTGCGTGACCCCGCCTGGCGGCTCAGTCCGCTGTTCTGGCAAGCCTTGCGCGGGCAGCCGCTTAACTACGATTTTGGCGCTGGCCAGGCGCAGTTGCGGGTACGCGACCAGCACACCTGCTTCAACGTCAATGCGTTGCTGGGGGCCGATGGCGAACGCGCCGAGCGCCAGTTGCGTTACTTGCTGGGCAATGACATGGCGGCCGAACGCCTGGTCGATGCCCTGGCCGACTGGCTCGATGGCGACAGTGATGCCCGCCTGCAGGGCGCCGAGAGCGCCCAGTACCTGCGTCAGCAACCGCCACGGCTGGCGGCTGACCAGCCGATGCTCGACACCAGCGAGCTGAACCTGTTGCTGGAGCCGGACGCCAGCCGCCAGGCGCGTTACCCGATGCTGTGCGCCTTGCCCCAGACCACGGGTTGGCGGCTCAACGCCAACGCGCTGGGGTTGGAGCATCTGCCCCTGCTGGAGGCGCTGTATGAAGGGCGTTACTCGCGTTCGTTGCTCAGCCGCATTGTCAGCGGCAGGCCGGCGTCGGGGTATGTGGACGCGGCTGCACTGCGTCAGGCGCTGGGGGCGGTGGATGACGAAACGTTCGAACGGTTGAGCGAAGGGCTGCTGCTCAACAGCGGGCATTTTCTGTTGCAGCTGTCGTTCGAGGAAGAGGGGCGGGTGATGCGCAGCGAGTTCCAGGTGGAGGCGCTGGGGGTGGTGCAATGGCATGCCCGGGTGCCCGCGCAGCAAGTGCGGGTGCGTAGCCGGGAGCCAATAGCCTGGTAACGTTCACTGACCTCTAAGCGGGCAAGCCCGCCCCTACGCTGGTTCTGAAACCAGTGAGCACCCTGTAGGAGCGGGCTTGTCCGCGAAGAGGCCGGTACAGCCAGCAAACGCTGGCTGACCGGCACGGGATCAAACGGTCCCGATCTCCCCACCATCAATACGCTGGATCACCACCGTCGAAGCCCGCGGCCGCACGGTAGCCCCAGCCGGCGTCGCATCGGTCGCCTTGTCGGTATACGGCCAGTTGTCCGGGTGTTGAATGTTGACGAACAGCGTCTTGTTATCCGGGGTAAAGGTAATACCGGTCACCTCGCAACCATTTGGCCCGACAAAGAAGCGCCGCAGGTCCACCTGGTTCTGTGCGTTCACCGGCACCTGCTTGCCGCTGGCATCCACCAGGTCGGTAGGGATCACCGCCAGCAACTGGTCGTTGGTGTAGTCGGTCAAGGTGGTTTCGCCGTTGTCGGTCTCAAACCACAGCACGCCGCGGCTATCGAAGCTCATGCCGTCGGGGCTGGCGAACTGGTTCAGTTCGGTCAGGCCGGAGCGGTTGATGTCGGCGGTGCCGGCAGCGTTGGCGCCGAACACGAAGATGTCCCAGGTAAAGCTCAGCTGGTCGTCGCTGTCGTGCCAGCGAATGATGTGGCCGTGTCGGTTCGGGCCGCGTGGGTTCGCTGCATCGACCTTGTCCGGGGTGCGTGCACTGTTGTTGGTCAGGGTCAGGTATACGTCGCCGTTCAGCGGGTTGACCGTGGTCCATTCCGGGCGGTCCATCGGCGTTGCGCCCACGGCATCGCCAGCACCACGGGTGTTGAGGATGATGCCCGGCAGGTCACCATACAGCGCGCCCAGGGTGATGCCGCCGGTGGTGGCGGTGGCTACGTCCAGCAGCAGCCATACGCCGGTGCCGTCGGCATTGAAGCGGGCCACGTAGAGTTTGCCTTGGTCGAGGTACTTGGCGCCGGTGGCCAGGCGGTCGGCCGGGTTGGCATCAGCGGCGTCCCACACGGCGGTAGACACCCACTTGTACAGGTACTCGTTGTTCGAGTCGTCACCCATGTACCACACCAGCGGCTTGCCGGCGACGGGCAGGCCGGGGGCGCAGCCCTCGTGGCGGAAGCGGCCCAGCGCAGTGCGTTTGGTGGCCAGGGTGCTGTTGTTGTACGGATCGATCTCGACGATGTAGCCGTAGGTGCTGGCTTCGTTGCGGTAGTCGTCGGTGGCGCTGGCGCCTTTGACGGTAACGTCGAAGCGGGCGAATTCGTCGTCCACTTCGCTGGCGTCACCGGCAGCGGTTTCCCACTTGTACTGGCCGCTGGAGGTGCCCACGCCAATGCGGCGCTGGTCCTCGGGGCGGGTGCCCTTGTTGACGAAGATGCCCGGCCAGTTCTCTTCGCAGGTCAGGTAGGTGCCCCACGGGGTATAGCCGTTGCCGCAGTTGTTGTTGGTGCCACGGCAGTGGGTGCCAGCAGTGGAGTATTTGGTCTTGACGTGGTCGGTGCCACGCAGCGGGCCGGTGATCTCCATGCGTGAAGCCGTGGTGAAGCGACGGTTCAGCGGGTCGTTGTCGACCACTTGCCAACGGCCGTTGATCTTCTGCAGGCGTACAACGCCAGCACCGTGAGCGTTGATTTCCTTGCGCACTTCTTCAACCGGGCGCTTGCCGTTGACATCGGTAGTGGGGCCGGCCGGGTGCAGGGCGGCAGTGTCGATGTACTCGAAATTGATTGCCAGCAGGCCGTCTTCCGAGCTGCCGTTGATGGGGAAGAAGTGCATGCCGTCGTGGTGCATGCCCATGGCGTTGGCCTGGTCGGTCGAGGTGTTGCTGCCGTCGGACTTCCACGGGTTGCCGTTGCTGTTCAGTGGCGTCCCCCAGGGCGCCAGCACGTAGGCGCTGTAGCCGGCGGCGACTACACAGGCGTCGGTGCGCGAGCCTGGGATGGACTGAAAGCCCAGTGCCAGTTTCGGCACTTCCGGCTCGGTGACTGGCGGTTCGGTCACCGGGGGCTCGGTGACCGGATCATCGTGATCGGAACCACCACCGTCGAAGCAGCCTGTCAGGCCGGTACCGGCGATCATGGCGATGGCGGCGCCCAGGCTGCCGCGCATGACGCTGCGGCGGCTCAGGTAGGCGTCCATGACGTTGGCCATCGGCAGGTTGCCGCTTTGGTTCCGGTCCAGGTTGTCGCCGGTATCTCGACTCATCAGGGTGTCCTTGTGTTGGCTGAGTTGGAGGAAACCGCGACTTTAAGGCGCAAGTGTGATGATTCCTTGGCAGAAATGTTAACGAGCTTTTAAAACTGCCAGTTCTTAGATTTGTGGTCTACAGATCAAATTGGAATTGCTGTCGGATTTCTGCCATCAAACTGTAATGCCAACGCCGCAACATCCGGGTCCCTGAATGGACGTGGATAAGGATGGCGGATGCGATGGCGAGCAGTGTGCACAGGCGCGAAGTGATCGGCTGGATGGGTATCGGTGCCTTGGCACCGCTGCTCGGCGCCTGCACAGCCTTCCCAGGGCAGCAGGGCGGCAACGCCCAGCTCGACTTGCTGTACGTCGCCGATACCCTCGATGCCCGCCAGCCTGGCCAGGCGGTGGTACCGGCTACCCGGTTGGGGCCGGTCAGCCATTTGGGCCGCGCGCCCTGGATGACTGGCCGCAGTGCCAGTATCGCCTACCCGCAACTGGCGCCGCTGCTGGATGCCAGCCAGGCAACGACAGCGCAACTGGGCGGTTATGCGGTGCTCGCGGCGTTGCTGGAACAACTGCGTGGCGAGGCCGGTGCGGGCAACAGCCTGACCCTGGAGAACGGCCAGGGCTGGAATGGCAGTGGCCTGGCGTACCTGACCCAGGGCGAAAGTGGTGTGCAAGGCAGCCAACTGCTGGGCATCGAAGCGCGGGTCAGCAGCGATGAGCGTGTGCTGTGGCCACAACGCAGCACGGGCCTGTATCGCCAGGCCAGCGCCGTTACCCTCGGCGCCGGGCTGGCTGACACACAACGCCAGGCACTGGGTGTGCAAGCCCTGCACGTTTTCGAGCGCGGCGGTGCCCGTATCGCAGTGGTCGGCGTGACCGACCCGTACGCCCAGGATCAGAAAGCCTCACTTAAACAGTGGTACCAGTCTCTGCTGCCGGTATTCGAACAAGCCCGGCGCGAGGCTGACCTGGTGGTGGCCATGGCCGATGCAGGCACGGGCCCCGGCCTGTGGCTGGCTGAACGGGTGCCGCAAATCGACGTGCTGTTGTGCGCCCGTGGTCAGGACCTGTGGCCCGCGCCGGTCGAGGTCACCCAGGCCAGCGGTCGCCGCGTACCGGTGCTGTTTGCCGGCTGCCGGGGCAGCGGTGCCTTCCGCCTGCGCTGCCAGCGTGTGGCCGGCCAGTGGCAGTTCGACGGGCGTTTTTTCCCGGCCTTTGAACAGCAACTGGCGCCTGCCGCGCAGCTGCGTGTCGCGCCACTGCAGGCGCAACTGCACCAGCAACGGGCCGGCCATGCGGCCTGGCTCGACCAGCCGCTGGCCCGCGCGCCCCAGGCCTTGTGGCGCCGCGATACCCGTGGCGGCAGCTGGGACCGCCTGCTGCATCAAGCCTTGGCCGACGATAGCAGCATGCCCGTGTTGCTGCCGGGCCTGCGTTATGACTACCCGCTGGCAGCAGGGGCGCCCATTACCCGCGAACACCTGATCAGCCTTACCGGTGGCTACCCGGCGCCAGTGGTCGAGGCACCGGCCAGGCAGGTCGAACAAGTGCTGGAAAACGCCGCTGAACAATTGTTCGGTGACCCGCTGCTGCTGGACAACAGCCAGGACCTGCCGCGCTGGCAGGGCCAGGCCTGGAGCGTCAGCTACAGCCCACAAGGCAAGCGCATCACGGGGCTGGAGCCGGTGCAGGGCCTGTGCCGCACCTTTGGCCTGCAATTCGAAAGCCAGGCCGGCGAGCCACTGTGGCAGCGGGTCGAAGCCTGGCTGGCCCGTCAGCCTGACAACTGGCAACTGGCGCCGCTGCAACTGCCCGAAGTGCGTTACGTGCAGGGGCACCCAGGCTGGCATCCACGGCAGTTGGCCTCGTGATGCTCACCTCGCGTCTGCTCACCGGCGCTGGCCTGACCCTGGCCGGCTGGCTGTCTGCGCAGTGTGTGCTGCAGTTGAGCCGGCAGCCACACCCGGCCACCGCGTCTGCGGTGGCCGACAGCCTGCTGCCCGGGCTGATGGTCGGTCATTGGCAGGCGCCGCCCGACGACGGCGCCATCACCATTACCCGTCTGCCGCTGCAATACCTCGGCGGCCTCAAGGCCCAGCCATTGGCCGCCAGTGTGGTGGTGCTGCGCTACGGCGAGCAAGTGCGCACCCTGGCCCGCGGTCAACGCCTGGCGCCAGGGATCGTGCTGCAGGACATCGACAGCGATGGCCTGATTTTCAACAACCAGGGGCGGCGTGAGCGCCTGCCCTGGCCGCCACGCCCCGCCGTGACCGGCTTCAAGCGGCAAGGATGAACGATGCCTGTTAGATACTGCATGGCGGCTGCGCTGAGCCTGGCCTTGTCCATGGCCTATGCCCAAGAGCCGGTGTTCGATGACAACGGTACGCCGATGTACGAAGTGAATTTCGTCGATACCGAACTCGGCGAGTTCATCGACAGCGTGTCGCGTATCACCGGCACCACCTTCATCGTCGACCCCCGGGTCAAGGGCAAGGTCACCGTGCGCACTGTCGACCTGCACGACGCCGACGCTATCTACGACATCTTCCTGGCCCAACTGCGCGCCCAGGGCTATGCCACCGTCGACCTGCCCAACGGCAGCGTGAAAATCGTGCCCGACCAGGCCGCGCGCCTGGAGCCGGTGCCGGTAGAGGCGGGCGGGCAGCAGGGTGAGGGCAGCGACAGCGTGGCCACCCGCGTATTCAGCGTGCGCAACGCCGCCAGCGAACAGGTACTGGGCATCCTCAAACCGCTGATCGACCCGCGGGTTGGGGTGATTACACCGTACCCGGCGGCGCACCAGTTGGTGGTGACTGACTGGCGCAGCAACCTCGAACGCATCGCCAGCCTGCTGCGCCAGCTCGACCGCCCTCAAGAGGCACCGGGCAGCGGCAGCACCCAGGTGATCTACCTGCGCCATGCCAATGCTGGTGAAGTGGTCAAGGTGCTGCGAGGGCTCAGCCAGGAAGGGGCGGTGCCGGCTGAAGGCGCGGGCGAGGCAGAGGGCAAGGACCGGCCGGTGATGCCAGCCTCCGGTGGCCCGGGTATCCGCCTGGAATACGAAGAAGGGACCAATGCCGTGGTCATGGTCGGCCCCGACAGCGAGCTGGCAGCGTACCGGGCCATTGTCGAGCAACTGGACATTCGCCGTGCCCAGGTGGTGGTCGAAGCGATCATCGCCGAGGTGTCCGACAGCAGCGCCCAGGAGCTGGGCGTGCAGTGGCTGTTCGCCGACGAGAAGTTCGGTGCCGGTATCGTCAACTTCGGCAGTAACGGGGTGAATATCGCCAGCATTGCCGGGGCCGCCGCGAGTGGCGACAGCGAGGCCCTGGGTGACCTGTTGTCCACCACCACCGGTGCCACGGCGGGCATTGGCCATTTCGGCGGGGGCTTCAACTTCGCCATGCTGATCAACGCGCTGAAGGGCAAGAGCGGCTTCAACCTGCTGTCCACGCCCACCTTGCTGACCCTGGACAACGCCGAGGCATCGATCCTGGTTGGCCAGGAAGTGCCCTTCGTCACCGGCTCCGTGACGCAGAACAACGCCAACCCGTACCAGACCATCGAGCGCAAGGAAGTCGGGGTGAAGCTGCGCATCAAGCCGCAGATCAATATCGACAACAGCGTGCGCCTGGACATCGTTCAGGAGGTGTCGTCGATTGCCGACACCAGCTCGGCCAGCGACGTGATCACCAACAAGCGCGAGATCAAGACCAAGGTCATGGTCGAGGACAACGGCCTGGTGATACTTGGCGGCCTGATCAGCGACGAGTTGAGTACCAGCAACCAGCGTGTGCCGCTGCTCGGCGACATTCCTTATCTTGGCCGGTTGTTCCGCTCCGATGCCACCAGGAACGCCAAGCAGAACCTGATGGTGTTCATCCGCCCGCGCATTCTGCGCGACGGCCCGAGCCTGGCGGGCCTCAGTGAAGACAAGTACCGCACCCTGCAGCAGACCACACCGCTGCAATTGCCGGACCTTGCAGAGGGCACGCGGCTGTTGCAGGTATTCCCCGCCAGCCGCGCACGCCTGGAAGGCGGTGACTGGTGATGCTGCCCTATCGCCAGGCACGGCAGAGCGGAGTGGCCATGGCCCCGGCAGAGCAGGGCTGGCAGCTATGGCTGCGGCCCGACGCCGACAATGCCCAGTTGCAGGAGTTGCTGCGTGTGCATGGCCAGCCAAGCCTGCTCGAATACCTGGAACCTGCGCTGTTCGACGAGCGCCTTGGCCAGCTGTACCAAGCCGGCGATGCCGCCACCGAAGCGCTGATCGAAGGCATTGGCGACCAGGTCGACCTGGATAGCCTGATGAGCGAGATGCCGCGCATCGAAGACCTGCTTGAAAGCGACGACGAAGCCCCGGTGATCCGCCTGATCAACGGCCTGTTCGGCCAGGCGCTGCGGCTGCGCGCCTCGGACATCCATATCGAGACCTTCGAGCAGAGCCTGGTGGTGCGTTTGCGGGTCGATGGCCACCTGCGTGAGGTGCTGCGCCCTCCACGTGCGTTGTCGGCCATGCTGGTATCACGGATCAAGGTCATGGCCCGCCTGGACATCGCTGAAAAGCGTCAGCCCCAGGACGGCCGCATCACCTTGCGCGCGGCGGGGCGCGAAGTGGACGTACGGGTCTCGACCTTGCCCGGCATCCACGGCGAGCGGGTGGTGATGCGCGTGCTCGACAAGCAGGCCAGCCTGCTGGCGCTGGATAACCTGGGCATGCCGGCAGCGGTATTGCAGGGCATGCGCAGTTGCCTGGCGCGGCCCAACGGCATCGTGTTGTCCACCGGGCCGACCGGTTCGGGCAAGACCACGACCCTGTACGCCAGCCTGAACAGCCTCAACGATGGCAGCCGCAACATCCTCACCGTCGAGGACCCGGTGGAGTACGCCATCGCCGGCATTGGCCAAACCGCCATCAACCCGCGTGCCGGGCTGACGTTTGCCAGTGGCCTGCGCGCCATCCTGCGTCAGGACCCTGACGTGATCATGCTCGGCGAAATCCGCGATCAGGAGACTGCGCAGATCGCCGTGCAGGCCAGCCTCACCGGCCACCTGGTGCTGTCGACCTTGCACACCAACAGCGCGGTAGGCGCAGTGACCCGCCTGCGCGACATGGGCATCGAGCCCTTCCTGATCGCCTCGTGCCTGCGCGGCGTCCTGGCCCAGCGCCTGGTGCGGCGTTTGTGCAGCTGTGCCGTGGCGCAACCGCTACAGGCTGCCGAGCGCGAGCTGTGGCCTGAGCTTGCGGCGCTGGGCAGCACTTATCACGCCGTGGGTTGCGAGCAGTGCCAGGGCAGCGGTTATATCGGGCGACTGGGGCTGTACGAATTCATCGAGCTGGACGCTGGGCTCATCGGCCTGTTGTACGACGGCGCCAGTGAGCTGGCCATGCAGGACTATCTGGCTGACCGGCGCCAAAGCCTGGTGACGATGGCCAGCGATTGCCTGGCCCGCGGTGAGACCAGCCTGGCCGAAGTGCTGCGCGTGGTGCAGGGCTAAGGCATGCCGACCTATCGCTACCAGGCCGTTGACCTCGCCGGCAAATCGCACAAGGCCAGCCTGCAGGCTGACAGTGAACGCCACGCCCGCCAGCTGCTGCGCGAGCAGGGCCTGTTCGCCCGCCAGTTGCAGCGCCATGACGCCGGCAGCCGACAACCCCGACGCCAGCGCCTGAGCCGCGCCCAGTTGTGTGAGCTGACCCGTCAGCTGGCCACCTTGACCGGGGCCGGCATTCCCTTGGTCGATGCCCTTGCCACCCTTGAACGGCAACTGCGTCAACCCGCTTTGCACAGTGTGCTGGTGGCCTTGCGCGGCACACTGGCCGAAGGCCTGGGCCTGGCCCGCAGCCTGGCCCGGCAGGGTGCACCGTTCACTGGCCTTTACTGCGCGCTGGTCGAGGCCGGCGAACGTTCCGGGCACCTGGCCCAGGTGCTGACCCGCTTGGCCGACCACCTGGAGCAGGTGCAACGCCAGCAACACAAGGCCCGCACAGCGCTGATCTACCCCGCTGTGCTGATGGGTGTGTCGCTGGCAGTGGTGATGGGCCTGATGACGTTCGTCGTGCCCAAACTCACCGAGCAATTCGCCCACGCCGGGCAAAGCCTGCCGCTGATCACCTCGCTGCTGATCGGCCTGAGCCAGGGGCTGGTGCATGCCGGGCCCTGGTTGTTAGGGGGGGCGCTGTTGCTCGGGGGGCTGGGCAGCTGGCTGCTGCGCAAACCGCACTGGTGCCTGCGTCGCGACCAGCTGCTGCTGCGCCTGCCGCGTATTGGCGGCCTGCTGCAGGTGCTGGAGAGCGCGCGCCTGGCGCGCAGCCTGGCGATTCTCTGTGGCAGTGGCGTGGCCCTGCTCGAAGCCTTGCAAGTGGCCACCGAAACCATCGGCAACCGGCGTATCCGCCTGGCCATGGAGCAGGTGCGCCAACACGTGCAGGGCGGCACCAGCCTGCACCGTGCGCTGGATGCCAGCCAGCAATTCCCGCCGCTGCTGGTGAACATGGTCGGCAGCGGCGAGGCCAGCGGCACCCTCGCGGACATGCTCGAGCGCGTGGCCGACGACCAGGAGCGCGGCTTTGCCCGCCAGGTCGATACCGCCATGGCGCTGTTCGAACCCCTGATGATCCTGGTGATGGGCGCCGTGGTGCTGTTCATCGTGCTGGCGGTGCTGCTGCCGATCATGCAACTCAACCAGGGCCTGCAATTGTGACGACAAGGAGTATTGCCATGCAGCATCGACGTAACCGCCAACGCGGCTTCACCCTCATGGAGATCATGGTGGTGATCTTCATCATCGGCCTGCTGATCGCCGTGGTGGCGCCCAGCGTGCTGGGCAACCAGGACAAGGCCATGAAGCAGAAGGTGATGGCCGACCTGGCCACTCTGGAGCAGGCGCTGGACATGTACCGGCTGGACAACCTGCGCTTCCCCAGCAGTGAACAGGGCCTGGCCGCGCTGGTGAAAAAGCCGGCTCAGGAGCCAGTGCCTCGGGCCTGGCGCAGTGATGGCTACGTACGTCGCCTGCCGGAGGACCCGTGGGGCACCCCGTACCAGTACCGCATGCCCGGCGAACATGGCCGGGTCGATGTGTACTCGCTGGGTGCCGATGGCCTGCCGGGTGGCGAAGGCCAGGATGCCGACCTGGGTAACTGGGCGCTGTAACGGTGCGTCATCAGCGCGGCTTCAGCCTGATCGAACTGTTGGTGGTACTGGCCATTGCCGGGCTGATGACCGGGCTGGCGGTGGCCGGCCTTGGCAACGGCCAGGCCAGTGTCGAGCAGGCCCTGCAACGCCTGGCGGTCGAGGTCCGCGGCCAGGCCGCGCTGGCCCGGCATGCGGGGCAACTGCGCGGGTTGCGCTGGAATGGCCAGCGCCCAGAGTTCGTCCGCCGCGAGGGCAATGCCTGGGTGGTCGAAGCGGTCCCGCTCGGCGACTGGCCCAAGGGCCTGCACCCGGACTGGCCGGCCAGCCCGCAACCGCGCGTACTGTTCACGCCGCATGGCTGGGCGCAGGCGGGTAGCGTGCGCTGGCGCTGGGCCGATGGCAGTCAGCAATGGGCCTGGAGCCGCACCGATGGCATGTGGGTCGTGCCATGAAGCAAGCACAGCGTGGTTTCACTCTGCTGGAGGTGACCGTAGCCCTGGCAATCGCTGCTGTGCTGGCGGTGATCACCAGCCAGGTGCTGCGCCAGCGGCTGGCAGTGCAGGACAACCTGCAACAGCACCGTCTTGGCCTGTTGTGCGCGCGTGAGCTGCAAGCCCGCTTTGCCGTCGAGCAGTACTGGCCTGCCGAAAACCAGGTATCCGGCGAGCTCGGCCAAGGTGGCCAATTGTGTCACTGGCAACTGCAGCTGCGCCGCACCGGCGTGCGCGACCTGCGCCGTGGCGAACTGCAATTGTTCGCCGACCGCGACCAGCGCCTGCCACTGGGCCAGTACACCGTGTTTCTGGAGCGCCCATGAAACACCGCCAAACCGGCCTGACCCTGATCGAACTGATGGTCGCCCTGGCCCTGACGGCCGTGCTCGGCATCATGCTGGCCGCCCTGGTCAACGGCTGGCTGAAGGTGCGCGAACGCTTGCAGGACACCATTCGGCAAACCTCGGTGCTGGACTTTTGCCTGGCCCTGGAGCGGCGCTTCGACAGCCCGGTGCTGCGCCGTGTCTACGACCAGCGTCTGCCGCTGGCCAGCCGTTGGCTGGACTGGCAGCCCGCCAGCAACCAGTTGCTGTGGGTCGCCAGCACCGGCCTGCCGGCAGCCGAAGGTGGCTCGCGCCTGCAACGCCAGCGCCTGCGGTTCGAGGCCCGCGAGCAACGCCTGCTGCTGGAAAGCTCGGCGGACTTGTACGCCGCTGTCGCCCCGCGCTGGGTACAGCGCGAACGACTCGACCAGGTCAGCGCCATGAACGTTCTGTACTACCAGGGCGGCCGCTGGCTGGCCTGGCCTTCTGACCAACCGGTGCACCCAGGCCGTGGTGTGCGTCTGGAACTGCTGCGTGATGGAGCCCCCTATGTCTGCACCTTCGCCCTTCCATGGGGGCGCTCATGAAATTTGAATGGCGGCGGCGTATGCCGGCCCAGGCGTGGCTGCTGGTGCGCCCGGGTACTGCCTGGCATTGGGCGCTGGTCCAGGACGGTATTTTGCAAAGCCAGGGGCAGGGCGAGCCACCGGCCAACCCGCAGGCCCATGTTGCGCTGGTCCTGCCTGCCGAGGCGTGCAGCCATTTTCGCGTGCCGGCCCCGCCCGGGCTCAAGCGCGAAGAGTGGCCTTTGCTGCTTGAGGATCGCTTGCTGCAGGCCCCGCATGAGGTGGCCTGTGCCTGCCTGGCCCGTGAACCCGGGTACCTTCGTCTGCTGGTAGTGGCGCGTCAGCAGCTGGATGACTGGCGTGGCCAATGTGCCGAATGGGGCTTGCAGACGGTGCGTTGCTGGGCGGAGCTGCAGCTGCTGCCATCACCCGAGCCAGGATGCGCCTGGCAATGGCAACGCACCCCCGGGCTGTCCTTCTACAAAGGCTTGGCCGAAGACGGACAGGAGCACTGGCTGGCATGGCCTGATGCCTTGGGTGGCGTGCCGCAGCCACCGTGGGCAGGGCTGCACAAGACGTCGCTGAGCGGCAATTGGCCAACCGTATTTGCGCCGCTCGACACATTGCCTGGCCTGTTCGACCGCGCCCGCAAGGTGTGCTCGTTGCCGGCGGCCTCCCGCCAGCAGCAGCGGCTGCTGGCAGCTTGCCTGGTGCTGGCCACCGTTTGGGGTGGCCTGTGGGTGAGCCAGCAATGGCGTCAGGCGCAACTCTGGCGCAACCAGGTCGTTGCCGTGACCGGCGAGCAGGCCAGCCCTCGGCACGCGGCACAGGCCCTCAAGCGCCTGCGCGAGAGCGTACTGCAGCAGCAACTGCGTACACGTCAGCTAGACGACCTGCAGGCTCGCTTGCAGACCTGGCTGCGTGCCAACCCCGGCTTGCGCCTGCAAGCGGTGCGCTTCGATGGTCAGCGTTGGCACCTGCGCCTGGAGGGCGAGGGCAGTGCGCCGCCATGGCGTGATATGGCGGCTGCCGCTGGCGCCACAGTGCAGGTTCAAGAAGGCCAAGTGATCTTCGACCTGGGAGCAGCCTCATGAACCGGGACTGGCTACAGCGTCATCGCTTCACGTTCGCCTGGGGACTGATCGCCCTGCTGCTGGCCTTCCTGGCCCTGCGCGAAGGCGTTGCGCAATGGCGCGTGCTTGGCCAGTGGCGTGTGCTGGCCGAACAGGCGGCCAGCCTGCAAGGCGGGCCCGGTTTGAACCTGGAGCGGCTACGTCAGTCGGCCCAGGCCCGTGGGGTTGAACTGACCGAAGTCGATACGCAAGGCAAGGCCTGGCAACTGCGCGGGCAGGTGGCCGATGAGCGCATGCTGCAAGGCTGGGTGCAGAGCCTGCGTGCAGAAGGCACACTGCCGTTGCAATGGGGGCTGGAGCAGCAGGGCAAGGGTTTGCGATTTGATCTGGTGGTGCAGCCATGAGCCGCAGTGCAGCAATGGCCTGGGTGTTACTGGTATTCGTGCTCACGCTGTTTATCGAGCTTCCGGCCAATTGGGTGGTGCGTGCGTTCGGCCTGCCGGTACGTGATGTCGGTGGAAGCCTCTGGCAAGGGCAGGCACAACAATGGGGGCCGGTCGGGCCTTTGCGCTGGACGCTGCAGCCCTGGCGCTTGCAGGCGAATGCGCAAGTGGGGTTCCAGGGGCAGGCCTGGCAGTTGCGTGCAGAAGGCTGGCCCTGGCGTTGGCGGTTGGAGGCATCAGCCAAGGGGCCTTTGGCGACGGTCTCGACGGTTTACCGCCTGGCCGGCCAGTGGCAGGGTGTGTTGAGGATGCAGGGGGCAGGGCGGCAATGCCAGGCCAGTGAAGGCCGCGTGATCGTAACCGACCTTGCGCTGAGCGACCCTTGGTCCCTAGGCCTTGGGCACGGCTGGCTGGAAATGGATTGCCGCAGTGGCTGGCACCTGCGCGGGCAGTTGGCGCAGCAAGGGCAACATCAACTGGCCGTGGATGCCGACCTGCCAGGACGCCAGGCGCAGGTGGTGTTCCAGCTGCAGCCTGAAGCGCAGTTGACGCCATTGTTGCGTGGGGCCCAATGGCTTGGGCCGCAGGCCTTGGCGGGGCAGCGAGACCTTCGTTGGTAAGCTACAACGTGGCGCGGCCTCCTGTAGATACGCTGCGAGCGGTCGAGCTTTTCTGAGGTGCTCGGGGCTGAAGCGCTTGGTCGTATCGATGGTGCATACCCGCGAAGCAGGCGGCGCGTTGCGTGGCACCGGCTGCGCCGGTGTTCGCGGGTGAACCCGCTCCTACAACGGCCTGTGCCCAACCGCCGATTTGTGA